>NZ_JBUZVP010000010.1:0-233568 GCF_055409485.1 Pseudomonas sp. A125 | reverse complement strand
TGTTGACTATCAGTCTGACTCCACAAGCACCCACACGAATTGCTTGATTCAGTTGTTAAAGAGCGGTTGGTTAAGATCTTTCGTCTCAACCGAGGCGCGGAGTATACAGCAACCTCTCAGTTAATACCCTTAAAAGTTTATGATTTTTTACAACAAAATCAACTACTTAACTTCCAAGCAACTTCGAGCTGCTCGTTAGCGGGAGGCGAATAGTACAGTATTAAAATATGTGGTCAACCCCTAGCTGAAATTATTTTCTCATCCTGAAAAAGCCTGGGTTGCCACTATGAAAGATCCTAATAAGATCTCTGCGAAAAATGTTGTCGGTTCTTGAGTGCCGTAGGAGCGCCAGCTTCGTTTGGGCGCAGCAGCCACAGTCTGCCTGTCGGCCAAGTCTTGCCATCGCCTCACGGCCCAAGACAAAAATCAGTTTAATTGAAGCGAAAAAAAACCCGCTTTGGGCGGGCTTTCTTTGGGATGGTCGACCAACCGGTGAGGATTAGCCGAACCATCTATTCGCGAACCTACACCTGATCAGAAGTCCAGGTTGGACACCGCCAGGGCGTTGCTCTCGATGAAGTCACGACGAGGCTCGACCGCATCACCCATCAGGGTGTTGAAGATCTGGTCCGCGCCAATGGCGTCTTCGATGGTCACACGCAGCATGCGACGCTGCGCTGGGTCCATGGTGGTTTCCCACAGCTGATCCGGGTTCATTTCGCCCAGACCTTTGTATCGCTGAATGGTGTGACGCTTGGTGCTTTCCGCCATCAACCAGTCCAGGGCTTCCTTGAACTCTTTGACCGCTTTCTTACGCTCGCCACGCTGGATGTAAGCACCGTCGTCCAGCAGGGTGCTCAGTTGCGCGCCGAGGGTGACAACTGTCTTGTAGTCGTTGCTGCCGAAGAAGTCGCGGTTGAAGGTGACGTAGTTCGACAGGCCGTGGGAGATCAGTTCGACCTCTGGCAGCCAGACGTTACGTTCACGGTCTTCACGCAAGCTGGCTTTGTAAACCAGGCCAGACTTTTCAACGGTGCGCAGACGGACTTCGTACTGGGCCAGCCAATCCTGCATGTGCGCATGATCGCCCAGCTGTTCCAGGCTAACGGCAGGCAGGTAGATGAAGTGCTCGGTCAGCTCCTGAGGGTACAGGCGCGACAACCGCTTGAGAGTTTTCATCACCATGCGGAAGTCGTTTACCAGTCGCTCCAACGCTTCACCGGAGATACCCGGGGCTTCGTCGTTCAAGTGCAGGCTCGCATCTTCCAGGGCCGACTGCGTCATGTACTCTTCCATGGCGTCGTCGTCTTTGATGTATTGCTCTTGCTTGCCCTTTTTGACTTTGTACAACGGCGGCTGGGCGATATAGATGTAGCCACGCTCGATCAGCTCCGGCAATTGACGGAAGAAGAACGTCAACAGCAGGGTACGGATGTGCGAACCGTCGACGTCAGCATCAGTCATGATGATGATGTTGTGGTAGCGCAACTTGTCGATGTTGTACTCATCGCGGCCGATGCCACAGCCCAGGGCGGTGATCAACGTGCCGACTTCCTGAGAGGAAATCATCTTGTCGAAGCGCGCCTTCTCGACGTTGAGGATCTTACCCTTCAACGGCAGGATGGCCTGGGTGCGACGGTTACGACCCTGCTTGGCGGAACCGCCAGCAGAGTCACCTTCCACCAGGTACAGTTCGGAGAGGGCAGGGTCCTTCTCCTGGCAGTCAGCCAGTTTGCCCGGCAGGCCAGCGATATCCAGCGCACCTTTACGGCGGGTCATCTCACGGGCTTTACGCGCAGCTTCACGAGCCCGCGCCGCGTCGATCATCTTGCCGACAACCAGCTTGGCTTCGTTCGGGTTTTCCAGCAGGAAGTCGGAGAAGTACTTGCCCATTTCCTGTTCAACCGCTGTCTTCACTTCGGAAGACACCAGCTTGTCTTTGGTCTGGGAGCTGAACTTCGGATCCGGAACCTTGACCGAGATAATAGCGGTCAAGCCTTCACGTGCATCGTCACCGGTGGTGGCGACTTTGTGCTTCTTCGCCAGGCCTTCCGCTTCGATGTAGGTGTTCAGGTTACGCGTCAGTGCAGACCGGAAACCCACCAGGTGAGTACCGCCATCGCGCTGAGGAATGTTGTTGGTGAAGCACAACAGGTTCTCGTTGAAGCTGTCGTTCCACTGCAAGGCGATTTCCACGCCGATGCCGTCATCACGCTGCACATTGAAGTGGAACACCTGGTTGACCGGAGTCTTGTTAGTGTTCAAGTATTCAACGAACGCACGCAAGCCACCTTCGTACTTGAACAGTTCTTCCTTACCGCTGCGTTCATCCTTGAGGACGATACCTACACCGGAGTTAAGGAACGACAGTTCACGAATCCGCTTGGCCAGGATGTCCCAGCTGAAGTGGATGTTCTTGAAGGTTTCGTCGGAAGGACGGAAGTGAATCTGCGTACCGGTGGTTTCGCTTTCACCGACGATTTTCATCGGTTCTTGCGGAACGCCATGGACGTAGGTCTGCTCCCAAATCTTGCCACTGCGACGTACGGTCAGCACCAGCAGCTCGGAGAGGGCGTTCACCACGGAAACACCTACACCGTGCAAACCGCCGGAAACTTTATAGGAGTTGTCGTCGAACTTACCGCCGGCGTGGAGCACGGTCATGATGACCTCTGCCGCCGAAACGCCTTCTTCTTTATGCACATCTACCGGAATGCCACGACCGTTGTCGCGCACGGTGATGGACTCGTCCGGGTGGATGATAATGCTGATGTCGTCGCAGTGACCGGCCAAAGCTTCGTCGATCGAGTTATCGACCACCTCGAACACCATGTGGTGCAGACCGCTGCCATCATCGGTATCACCGATGTACATACCGGGACGTTTGCGTACGGCATCTAAACCTTTAAGCACTTTAATGCTGGTCGAGTCGTACGTATTCGTATTTTCTTCGCTCATGCCTTCACTCCCGATGGTCGTGGGTCTGGGTGATACGGCCCTGTTCCACGTGGAACAAAGCGACTGGCGTTTCCGTCTGCCAGCCTTCCCTCAATAATTCGTGATCTACACAGGTGATAAACACCTGGCAGCGTAAGTCTTCCAACAAGCGGCATAACGCGCGGCGGTGCTGCTCGTCCAGTTCGGAAGGCAAGTCATCCACCAGATAAATACATTGCCCGCGCCGGGCCTGGCTAACCAGATGCCCCTGGGCGATACGCAGAGCACAGACCACCAACTTCTGCTGACCGCGGGACAAGATGTCCGCGGCATTATGTGCGCCCAATCTAAGGCGCAAATCAGCTCGTTGTGGTCCGGCCTGAGTGTGACCAATTTGCTGATCCCGCTGTAGGGAGGTCGCGAGCACTGCACTCAGTTCCCGGTCTTTGTCCCAACCACGGTAGTAACTCAACGTCAGCCCCTCGAGTTCAAGCAACTCGCTCAAGGTCTGTTCAAAGACTGGTTTAAAGGCTTTGATATAGGCGCGGCGGTATTCATCTATTTCAGCGCTGGCCAGGCACAGTTCCCGGTCCCACGCTGCTTGCGAAGCGGCGTCAAGTGTACCATGCCGCAGCCATGAGTTCCGCTGCCGCAGGGCCTTCTGCAGGCGCTGCCACGTGGCCATGAAGCGCGGTTCCACGTGGAACACACCCCAATCGAGGAACTGCCGGCGAATTTTCGGCGCACCTTCCAGCAAACGGAAGCTGTCCGGGTTGATCAGTTGCAGCGGCAGGATTTCCGCCAGTTGCGCAGCACTGCGAGCATTCTGCCCGTCGATGCGAATTTGAAACTCTCCCTGCCGATCCCGAGATATCCCCAGGCTGCTATGCCCACCTTCTGCTAATTCGACTTGGCCAAACACCGTGCAAGCCAGCTGTTCATACTGAATCACCGGTAACAAGCGGGCACTACGAAAGGAACGGGCGAGCCCCAGCAAGTGAATGGCTTCCAGCACGCTGGTTTTGCCACTGCCGTTGGCGCCGTGGAGGATATTGATGCGAGGGGATGGGGAGAAGGTCACCGGGTGCAAATTGCGCACCGCGGTGACCGAGACGCGACTGAGGGACATCTAGCTTCTGCTGAACATGATTACAGGCGCATCGGCATGACAACGTACGCTGAGTCATCGTTGTCGGATTCTTGTACCAGCGCACTGCTGTTGGAGTCGGACAGAATCAGGCGAACCTGTTCGGTGGTCATCACGCCCAATACGTCCAACAGGTAGCTGACGTTAAACCCGATTTCCAGGTTACCGCCGTTGTAGTCAACGCCCACTTCTTCTTCCGCTTCTTCCTGCTCCGGGTTATTGGCCTGGATTTTCAGTTGGCCGTTGGCCAATTGCAGGCGAATACCGCGGTACTTCTCGTTGGACAGAATGGCGGTACGGCTGAACGCTTCACGCAGGGCCTGACGATCGCCGATCACCAGCTTGTCGCCGCCTTTAGGCAGAACACGCTCGTAATCCGGGAACTTGCCATCAACCAGCTTGGACGTGAAGGTGAACTCGCCCGTGGTCGCGCGGATGTGGTGCTGGCCCAATACGATACTGACATTGCCATCCGGCTCGGTCAGCAGGCGCGCCAGTTCCAGAATACCTTTACGCGGCACGATGACCTGGTGGCGATCCGGCTGACCGATATCGGCTTTCATCGAGCACATGGCCAGACGGTGACCGTCAGTGGCCACGGCGCGGATAATGCCTTCGGAAACTTCCAGCAGCATGCCATTCAAGTAGTAACGCACGTCCTGCTGGGCCATGGCGAAGCTGGTGCGCTCGATCAAACGGCGCAGACGGCTTTGTTCCAGGCTGCAGGTCAGTGAGCCTGGACCTTCTTCCACGGTTGGGAAGTCGTTGGCCGGCAGAGTCGACAGTGTGAAGCGGCTGCGACCAGCCTTGACCACCAACTTCTGCTCATCAACCTTGATGTCGATCAGTGCGTCATTGGGCAAGCTTTTGCAGATGTCCATCAGCTTGCGCGCTGGCACGGTGATCTCGCCAGGTTCAGCGGGTTCTTCGAGCTGGACACGACCGACCAGCTCGACTTCCAGGTCGGTACCGGTCAAGGACAGTTGCTGGCCTTCGACAACCAGCAATACGTTGGAAAGCACCGGCAAGGTCTGTCGGCGCTCGACGACGCCTGCGACCAGTTGCAGGGGTTTCAACAGGGCTTCGCGTTGAATGGTGAAATGCATGGTCTAGTCCCTTGCCTTAATAAGCTGCGCTGGTGTTCATCAAGTAGTCAGTGTACGCAGCAGGTTCTTGTAGTCCTCGCGAATATCCGCGTCGGATTCCTTAAGTTCGTTGATCTTGCGGCACGCGTGCAAGACCGTGGTGTGGTCGCGACCGCCAAATACATCACCGATTTCCGGCAGGCTGTGGTTGGTCAGCTCTTTGGAGAGCGCCATCGCCACTTGGCGGGGACGGGCTACCGAGCGCGAACGGCGCTTGGACAGCAGGTCGGAAATCTTGATCTTGTAGTACTCGGCCACGGTGCGCTGGATGTTATCCACACTCACCAGCTTGTCTTGCAACGCCAACAGGTCTTTCAGGGACTCGCGGATCAACTCGATGGTGATGTCGCGGCCCATGAAGTGCGAGTGAGCGATGACGCGCTTGAGCGCGCCTTCCAGTTCACGCACGTTGGAACGAATGCGCTGGGCGATGAAAAATGCGGCATCGTGGGGCAGGTCGACTTTAGCCTGGTCGGCCTTCTTCATCAGGATCGCGACCCGGGTTTCCAGCTCCGGCGGCTCTACCGCAACGGTCAGGCCCCAGCCGAAGCGCGACTTCAGGCGCTCTTCCAAGCCTTCGATCTCCTTCGGATAACGGTCACTGGTCAAGATGACCTGTTGGCCACCTTCGAGCAACGCGTTAAACGTGTGGAAAAACTCTTCCTGGGAACGTTCCTTGCGGGCGAAGAATTGAATGTCATCGATCAGCAACGCATCAACGGAACGGTAGAACCGTTTGAACTCGTTGATCGCGTTGAGCTGCAGCGCCTTGACCATGTCGGCCACGAAGCGCTCCGAGTGCAGGTACACGACCTTGGCATTCGGGTTCTTCTTTAATAGATGGTTACCCACAGCGTGCATCAAGTGAGTTTTACCCAAGCCAACACCACCATAAAGGAACAGCGGGTTGTAACCGTGCTTAGGGTTGTCGGCGACCTGCCAGGCAGCCGCGCGGGCCAACTGGTTGGATTTACCTTCGACAAAGTTCTCAAAGGTGAACGTGCGGTTCAGGTAACTGGTGTGCTTGAGCGCACCTTCTACCTGGACGGTGCGTTGTTCAGCACGAACCGGAGCCTGTTGGGAGCTGGCGCCTGCCATCGGGTCAAAGCTGTCGCGGGACGGCTCTTCATTTATAGGCGCGTTTTTCTGCGACGAGGATTTCGAAGGCGTCTGGGCAATCGGCGCTGGCGAGTTATTAACAGGTGCCGCTGCAGCTTGAGCCTGGGAGGCACTTGCGGCCAACGGTGCATTCGGCGCAGCACGAGGTGCCGAGCTACGTTTGCTGCCTATTAATAAAGAGAGCACAGGAGCAAGCCCGTTGCCATGTTCATCGAGTAACTCGAGAACGCGACTCAGGTATTTCTCGTTGACCCAGTCGAGAACAAAACGATTGGGTGCGTAGACACGCAACTCGTCGCCTTCGGCTTCGACCTGTAGCGGACGGATCCAGGTGTTGAATTGCTGGGCAGGCAGCTCATCGCGCAAAAGCTCCACGCACTGCTGCCAAAGTTCCACTGACACGGATATCCCCTAAGTTGAAAGCCGGTGAGGCAAAAACAGCCGCCATTGTAGCGGCCAGCCGTCCACTTATCCACATGTAGGTTGCTCACAGGGCGCCAAGAATCAATGCCTTAACCGTAAAAAAGGCGACAAATGGTCTGTGCATAAGCTCTGTGGATAAGCGCCCCTAAGCCCGTTGTACAAGTGGGGTCAAAAGTCTGTGGGTAACTGGCCTGTGGATAAGTAGCCATTCCACACACAGGTTATCCGATAGCGCAGCACAGGCAGAGCACCGTTTCTCCCCCGTGTTGTCATTCTCTGTACACCACGTGGAATATGGCCTAAAGGTAGTTATCCACAGAAGATCGCCTGCCTAGCTTTTATAAGCTTTACAGAAAAGCTTTAAATAACTTCCTTCTTTATTTTTATATCTATGGCATTGCTCGTGAAAGCCGAATCGCCTGGATTCGGTCCAAATGCCTCAAGAGATCTAATTGAAGGAAAAGCTGGTTGGAAATTGACCTAGAGGCTTGCTTTCTCTAGAATCGCCGGTCTCTTAAAACGGGGGCCATTCCGGCCCGTTGTGGACGAACCAGGTAACACGCCATGAAACGTACTTTCCAACCAAGCACCATCAAACGCGCCCGTACTCACGGCTTCCGTGCTCGCATGGCCACCAAGAACGGCCGTGCTGTCCTGTCGCGTCGCCGCGCCAAAGGTCGTGCGCGTCTGGCAGTTTGATAATCCGGTACTGGTGGTGAGTCAGGACTTCAGTCGGGAAAAGCGTTTGCTAACCCCCCGGCATTTCAAGGCAGTCTTTGACTCCCCCACCGGCAAGGTTCCGGGGAAAAATCTCCTGCTCCTTGCGCGTAACAACGATCTGGATCACCCCCGTCTCGGGTTGGTGATCGGCAAGAAGAGCGTAAAGCTCTCCGTTGAGCGCAATCGCCTCAAGCGTCTGATGCGCGAATCGTTTCGCCTCCACCAGGACACTCTGGTTGGTTGGGATATTGTTATCGTCGCGCGCAAAGGCTTGGGGGACGTAGAAAACCCCGAATTGATTCAGCATTTCGGCAAGCTCTGGAAACGTTTGGCTCGTACCAACAAGCCAGCACCAGCTGTCAGCACCGAAACTGTAGGGGTAGACAGTACTGATGCGTAAACTGGCCCTCGTTCCGATCCAGTTTTACCGCTATGCCATTAGTCCCCTGATGGCAAACCACTGTCGTTTCTACCCCAGTTGTTCCTGCTACGCGCTGGAAGCCATAGAAAATCATGGCCTTCTGCGCGGTGGCTGGCTGACCTTTCGTCGTTTAGGTCGCTGTCATCCGTGGAATCCCGGTGGTTATGACCCGGTTCCACCTATCCCTACCTCCCGTTCTTCTTCGATGGCCGAGTAATCATGGATATTAAACGCACGATCCTGATCGTCGCCCTGGCAATCGTGTCCTACTCTATGGTTCTTAAGTGGAACCAGGATTATGGCCAAGCTGCCCTGCCGACTCAGAATGTTGCTACCAATCAGTCGGCGCCGGCTATTCCGGATACGCCACTGGGTAACAATGCTGCCGCCAGTGCCGATGTACCCAGCGCGAATGCCGATACCAGCACCCCGGTAGAAACCCCGGTCGTCACCAATAAAGACCTCATCCACGTAAAAACGGATGTACTGGACCTGGCTATCGATCCACAAGGTGGTGATATCGCCCAGCTGAAGCTGCCGCTGTATCCACGTCGCCAAGACCATCCTGACGTTCCGTTCCAGCTGTTCGATAACGGCGGCGAACGTGTATATCTGGCACAAAGTGGCCTGACCGGTACTGACGGTCCGGATGCGCGTGCTACCGGTCGTCCGGTTTATTCGACCGAGCAGAAGACTTATCAACTGGCTGACGGCCAGAACCAGTTGAACGTTGACCTGAAATTCAGTCACGACGGCGTCAACTACATCAAGCGTTTCAGCTTTACCCGCGGTTTGTACGATCTGAAAGTTACTTATCTGATCGACAACACCAGCGCCAAGGCCTGGACGGGCAACCTGTTTGCCCAGCTCAAGCGTGACAACAGCGCCGATCCTTCTTCCAGCACCGCTACCGGCACCGCGACTTACCTGGGCGCTGCCCTGTGGACAAGTAACGAGCCGTACAAAAAAGTGTCGATGAAAGATATCGACAAGGGCGCGCTGAAAGAAACCATCCAAGGTGGCTGGGTCGCCTGGCTGCAACACTACTTTGTGACCGCGTGGATCCCGAACAAGGGTGACGCCAACTTGGTTCAAACCCGCAAAGACAGCCAAGGCAACTACATCATTGGCTTTACTGGCCCGACGTTGACCGTCGCTCCAGGTGCCAAGGCTGAAGCCAGCGCTACGTTGTATGCCGGCCCTAAGAGCCAGGCGGTCCTCAAAGAGTTATCCCCAGGTCTGGAACTGACTGTGGATTACGGCATTTTGTGGTTCATTGCCCAGCCGATCTTCTGGCTGCTGCAACATATCCACAGCATCGTCGGTAACTGGGGCTTCTCGATCATCCTGCTGACCATGCTGATCAAGGGGATCTTCTTCCCACTGTCGGCTGCCAGCTACAAGTCGATGGCCCGTATGCGTGCCGTGGCCCCGAAACTGGCCGCGCTGAAAGAACAACATGGTGACGACCGGCAGAAAATGTCGCAGGCCATGATGGAGCTGTACAAGAAAGAGAAGATCAACCCGCTGGGTGGATGCTTGCCGATTCTGGTACAGATGCCGGTATTCCTGTCGCTGTACTGGGTTCTCCTGGAAAGCGTGGAAATGCGCCAGGCACCGTTCATGCTGTGGATAACTGACCTGTCGATCAAAGACCCGTTCTTTATCCTGCCGATCATCATGGGCGCGACCATGTTCATCCAGCAGCGCCTGAACCCGACTCCTCCGGACCCGATGCAGGCCAAGGTAATGAAAATGATGCCAATCATCTTCACCTTCTTCTTCCTGTGGTTCCCGGCTGGTCTGGTGCTGTACTGGGTGGTCAACAACTGCCTGTCGATCTCCCAACAGTGGTACATCACACGTAAAATCGAAGCGGCTACCAAAAAAGCCGAGGCGTAATTTACTCTGTGGATAACACCACTCAAGACGCCCCCTAGTGGGGCGTTTTGCTTTCCGTCACTTTTACCCGGGTACCCGCCATGAGCGCTCCTCGTGAAACCATCGCCGCTGTCGCCACCGCTCAAGGTCGTGGTGGTGTCGGCATCGTTCGTATTTCCGGGCCGCTCGCCGGTGTGGCAGCCCTGGCCATCAGTGGGCGGGAACTGAAGCCCCGGTATGCGCATTACGGGCCTTTTCTCGGCGCCGATGAAGAGGTACTGGACGAAGGTATTGCCCTTTATTTCCCGGGGCCCAACTCATTTACCGGGGAAGATGTCCTTGAGCTGCAAGGCCACGGCGGCCCGATCGTGCTGGATATGCTGCTGCAGCGTTGCCTGCAACTGGGTTGCCGGCTCGCCCGCCCGGGTGAATTCAGCGAACGTGCGTTCCTCAACGACAAGCTCGACCTGGCCCAGGCCGAGGCGATTGCCGACCTGATCGAAGCCAGCTCTGCACAAGCTGCGCGCAATGCGTTGCGCTCGTTGCAGGGGGCGTTTTCCCTGCGTGTGCATAACCTCACCGAGCAGTTGATCAGCTTGCGCATCTACGTGGAGGCCGCGATTGATTTCCCGGAGGAGGAAATCGACTTCCTTGCCGATGGCCATGTACTGGCGATGCTGGATAAAGTTCGCGATGAGTTATCCACAGTACTGCGCGAAGCCGGGCAAGGAGCCTTGCTGCGCGACGGTATGACCGTGGTGATTGCCGGCCGTCCCAACGCCGGCAAGTCGAGCCTGCTCAATGCCCTGGCCGGGCGAGAGGCCGCGATCGTCACCGAGATCGCCGGCACCACGCGGGATATCCTGCGCGAACATATCCACATCGATGGCATGCCACTGCACGTGGTGGACACGGCGGGGCTGCGTGACACTGATGACCAGGTGGAAAAGATCGGCGTAGAACGTGCGTTAAAGGCCATCACCGAAGCCGATCGCGTGCTGCTGGTGGTGGACGCCACCGCGCCAGAGGCCGCAGACCCCTTCGCATTGTGGCCGGAATTCCTCGAACAACGGCCAGACCCGGCCAAAGTCACGCTGATTCGAAACAAGGCCGACCTGACCGGCGAGGCGATTGCGCTGGACGTCAGCGAGGATGGCCATGTGACGATCAGCCTCAGCGCCAAGTCGGCGGGTGATGGTCTGGAGTTATTGCGCGATCACCTGAAGGCCTGCATGGGCTACGAGCAAACCTCGGAAAGCAGCTTCAGTGCTCGCCGCAGGCACCTGGAAGCGTTGCGACACGCTAGCGCAGCCCTCGAGCACGGCCGGGCGCAGTTGACCCTGGCAGGTGCTGGTGAGCTGCTGGCTGAAGATCTGCGCCAGGCTCAACAGTTATTGGGTGAGATTACCGGCGCTTTCAGCTCCGATGATCTGCTGGGAAGGATCTTTTCCAGCTTCTGCATCGGTAAATAACCTTTCGTTTGTCCCCCAGGCAGGCCATTCGCGCCTGCCTGTTCTGCCCGTTTCAGGGCACTCCTTTGTCTTTTCTGAATAACCCGAACTTCGCGACGGCGTTTTTGCGCCCGGGATTTACCTCAATTGACGCTTTTCTGTGGATTAAGCCCTGTGAATAACCGCCCCTGTGCCCGGTTGATAACAGGGCTTGAAACCTGAGTAAAAACCCCTCTGTGGATAACCACCTGTTTAATCCACAGGCTTAGACCACTTATCCAAGGGCCTTATTGGCAGATGACCACAGACTTTTGAATCTCTGTACACACCATAAATAAAGGCCTGTAGAGATCTATCCACAGAAACATGCCTTAGTATAAATAAACATAAAAACAAAGATTTAATAAATTTCTCTCTTTTAATTTCTATTGTTCGTGATTCATCCACAGCTGGTTAAATTTTGTGCAAAGGGTTCTTTAGGAAGGGCGAAGTCCCTATACTTGCCGACTCGTTCGAAAACCTGATCTCGAACGCTCATTCCTAATTACCTACAGAAGCAGGCACGAGGTGCGTGGTGGATTTCCCTTCCCGTTTTGAAGTGATCGTCATCGGCGGCGGTCATGCCGGTACCGAGGCAGCACTGGCGTCAGCACGCATGGGGGCAAAAACCCTGTTGCTGACGCATAACGTGGAAACCCTCGGCGCCATGAGCTGCAACCCCGCAATTGGCGGGATTGGCAAAAGCCACCTGGTCAAGGAAATCGATGCCCTGGGCGGCGCGATGGCCATGGCTACGGACAAAGGCGGTATTCAATTTCGCGTATTGAACAGCCGCAAAGGCCCGGCCGTACGAGCCACCCGTGCTCAAGCCGACCGGATCCTGTACAAGGCCGCTGTCCGCGAAACCCTGGAAAACCAGCCGAACCTGTGGATATTTCAACAGGCCGCCGACGACCTGATCGTTGAACAGGACCAGGTACGTGGTGTTGTCACACAAATGGGCCTGCGGTTCTTCGCAGAATCCGTGGTGTTGACTACCGGTACCTTCCTCGGCGGACTTATCCACATCGGTATGCAGAACTATTCCGGTGGCCGTGCCGGTGACCCGCCGTCAATCGCCCTGGCTCAACGCCTTCGCGAACTACCACTGCGTGTCGGTCGCCTGAAAACCGGCACGCCGCCGCGTATTGACGGGCGTTCGGTGGATTTCTCGGTGATGACCGAGCAAGCCGGCGATACACCGATCCCGGTGATGTCGTTCATGGGCTCCAAGGAACAGCATCCGAAGCAAGTCAGTTGCTGGATTACCCACACCAATGCGCGTACCCACGAAATCATCGCCGCGAACCTCGACCGTTCGCCGATGTATTCCGGGGTGATCGAAGGTATTGGCCCACGCTACTGCCCGTCGATCGAAGACAAGATCCACCGCTTTGCCGACAAGGAAAGCCACCAGGTCTTCATCGAGCCGGAAGGGTTGACCACCCACGAGCTGTACCCGAACGGGATTTCCACTTCCCTGCCGTTCGACGTGCAAATCCAGATCGTGCAGTCGATTCGCGGCATGGAAAACGCACACATCGTCCGCCCTGGTTACGCCATCGAGTACGACTACTTCGACCCGCGTGACTTGAAATACAGCCTTGAAACCAAGGTGATCGGCGGTTTGTTCTTTGCTGGCCAAATCAACGGCACTACCGGCTACGAAGAAGCCGGCGCCCAGGGTTTGCTGGCCGGAGCCAATGCGGCACTGCGTGCACAAGGCAAAGACAGCTGGTGCCCGCGTCGCGATGAGGCCTACATCGGCGTGTTGGTCGACGACCTGATTACCCTCGGTACCCAGGAACCGTACCGGATGTTTACCTCCCGGGCGGAATACCGACTGATCCTGCGGGAAGACAACGCCGACCTGCGCTTGACCGAAAAAGGTCGCGAGCTGGGCTTGGTCGACGATGCACGTTGGGCAGCCTTCTGCAAAAAACGCGAGAGCATCGAGCTGGAAGAGCAACGCCTGAAAAGTACCTGGGTTCGCCCGGGCACCGAGCAAGGTGATGCGATTTCCGAAAAATTCGGCACGCCGCTGACTCACGAATACAACTTGCTGAACCTGCTGTCCCGTCCTGAAATCGACTACGCTGGTCTGATCTCGGTAACCGGCGGCGGTGCAGAAGACCCACAGGTCGCCGAGCAGGTCGAAATCAAGACCAAATACGCCGGTTACATTGATCGCCAGCAGGACGAGATTGCTCGTCTGCGGGCCAGCGAAGACACCAAGCTGCCTGTGGATATCGATTACACAAATATTTCCGGTCTGTCGAAAGAGATTCAAGGCAAGCTGGGGATAACTCGACCAGAGACCCTGGGCCAGGCGTCCCGTATCCCGGGCGTCACGCCGGCAGCCATTTCGCTGTTGATGATTCATTTGAAAAAACGCGGCGCGGGCCGTCAGTTGGAGCAAAGCGCTTGAGTTCGTTGGTCACCTCGCAACACGCCGAAGAGTTATCCACAGGTGCTCGCCAGCTTGGCGTCAACCTGACCGAAGCCCAGCATGAGTTGTTGCTGGGTTATCTGGCCCTGTTGATCAAATGGAACAAGGCTTACAACCTCACTGCGGTACGTGACCCGGACGAAATGGTCTCGCGCCACCTGCTCGACAGCCTCAGCGTGATGCCGTTTATCGAAAACGGCCGCTGGCTCGACGTTGGCAGCGGTGGCGGCATGCCCGGTATCCCGCTGGCGATCCTGTTTCCCGAGTCGCAAGTAACCTGCCTGGACAGCAACGGCAAGAAAACCCGCTTCCTGACCCAGGTGAAACTAGAACTCAAGCTGGATAACCTGCAAGTTATCCACAGTCGTGTCGAAGCCTTCACGCCTGAACAGCCTTTCAACGGAATTGTTTCCCGGGCTTTCAGCAGTATGGAGAACTTCAGCAACTGGACCCGCCACCTTGGCGACCGCGATACCCGTTGGCTGGCAATGAAGGGCGTTCATCCAAGCGACGAGCTGTTAGCATTGCCGGCAGACTTCCACCTCGATAGCGAACACGCCTTGGCCGTACCCGGTTGCCAAGGCCAACGCCATCTGCTGATACTGCGCCGCACGGCATGATTGGGAACACAAGCAAGAATGGCTAAGGTATTCGCGATAGCGAACCAGAAAGGTGGCGTGGGCAAAACCACCACCTGCATCAACCTCGCAGCATCCCTGGTCGCTACCAAGCGTCGGGTGCTGTTGATCGATCTCGATCCACAGGGCAACGCCACCATGGGTAGCGGTGTGGATAAACACGGCCTGGAAAACTCGGTCTACGACTTGCTGATTGGCGAGTGCGACCTGGCGCAGGCCATGCATTACTCCGAGCACGGCGGTTATCAACTGCTGCCGGCCAACCGCGATTTGACCGCGGCAGAAGTGGTGCTGCTGGAAATGCAGATGAAAGAAAGCCGTCTGCGCAGCGCTCTGGCGCCGATCCGCGAGAACTACGACTACATTTTGATCGACTGCCCACCGTCGCTGTCGATGCTGACGTTGAACGCATTGGTTGCAGCCGACGGGGTGATTATCCCCATGCAGTGCGAGTACTTCGCGCTCGAAGGCTTGAGCGACCTTGTGGATAACATCAAGCGTATCGCCGAGTTGCTCAACCCGAACCTGCAAATCGAAGGCCTGCTGCGGACCATGTATGACCCGCGCCTGAGCCTGATGAACGATGTGTCGGCGCAGCTCAAGGAGCACTTCGGCGAGCAGTTGTACGACACCGTGATTCCGCGCAACATCCGCCTGGCCGAAGCGCCAAGCTATGGCATGCCCGCGCTGGCGTACGACAAGTCCTCGCGTGGTGCCATTGCCTATCTGGCGCTGGCCGGCGAGATGGTTCGCCGTCAACGCCGCAATTCACGCACCGCTGCAGCCCAGCCAACTTAAGGAATCCCCATGGCCGTCAAGAAACGAGGTCTCGGACGTGGACTGGATGCACTGCTGAGTGGTCCGACTGTCACGACCCTTGAAGAACAAGCGGTGCAGGCCGACGAGCGTGAGCTGCAGCACTTGCCGCTGGACCTGATCCAGCGCGGCAAATACCAGCCGCGCCGGGACATGGACCCGCAGGCGCTGGAAGAACTGGCGAATTCGATCAAGGCCCAGGGCGTGATGCAGCCGATCGTGGTGCGCCCGATTGGTGCCGGCCGCTTTGAAATCATCGCGGGCGAACGCCGCTGGCGCGCCAGCCAGCAGGCCGGCAAGGAAACCATCCCGGCGATGGTGCGCGATGTGCCGGATGAAACCGCCATCGCCATGGCGCTGATCGAGAACATCCAGCGCGAAGACCTCAACCCGATCGAGGAAGCGATCGCCCTGCAGCGTTTGCAGCAGGAATTCAAACTGACTCAGCAGGAAGTCGCGGATGCAGTGGGCAAGTCCCGCGTGACCGTATCCAACCTGCTGCGCCTGATTGCGCTGCCGGAAGTCATCAAAACCATGCTGTCCCATGGTGACCTGGAAATGGGTCATGCCCGTGCTTTGCTCGGTTTGCCGGAAAATCAACAGGTTGAGGGGGCGCGACACGTTGTCGCACGAGGCCTCACCGTTCGTCAGACCGAGGCCCTGGTTCGCCAGTGGCTCAGTGGCAAACCTGCACCGGTCGAAACCGTCAAACCTGATCCGGATATCGCACGCCTTGAGCAGCGCCTGGCCGAACGCCTAGGCTCTGCGGTGCAAATCCGGCATGGCAAGAAAGGCAAAGGGCAATTGGTCATCGGATATAACTCATTGGATGAGCTTCAGGGCGTCCTTGCCCACATCCGCTGAAACAATTGCTTGTGTAGCGCGCAGTCGGAAATCACTACCCGGCAGTTGAATAGGGGCAGAACCGCCCCTATACTCTGCGCGCATTTTGTCGGCACAAATTATGCCAAGTTATTGATTTCCGGCAGCCGACCATTGAGGAGCAAGAGTGATGGAAACCCGCACGCCAAACACGTTGCCGTTCCATCGCTTGGCAGTTTTCCCGGTTTTAATGGCTCAATTTGTCATTTTACTGATCGCCTCGTTGGCGCTTTGGTATTGGCATGGAGTCGTAGCCGGATATTCAGGACTCTGCGGAGGCCTGATAGCCTTGCTGCCCAATATGTATTTTGCTCACAGGGCCTTTCGGTTTTCCGGCGCCCGAGCAGCCCAGGCCATCGTCCGGTCTTTTTATGCCGGCGAGGCGGGGAAACTGATTTTGACGGCAGTGCTGTTTGCACTGACCTTTGCAGGTGTGAAGCCATTGGCGCCGCTGGCTGTATTCGGCGTGTTCGTGTTGACTCAACTGGTCAACTGGTTCGCTCCCCTGCTAATGAAAACAAGACTTTCGAAACCTTAGGGCGTTTGAGGCAACCATGGCAGAAACAACCGCTTCGGGCTATATCCAGCACCACTTGCAGAACCTGACCTTCGGTCAGCTTCCCAACGGCGGCTGGGGCTTTGCCCACTCCGCAGCAGAAGCCAAAGAAATGGGCTTCTGGGCATTCCACCTGGATACTCTGGGCTGGTCTGTCGCATTGGGTCTGATCTTCGTCCTGATTTTCCGCATGGCGGCAAAGAAGGCGACTTCCGGTCAGCCAGGTGCTTTGCAGAACTTCGTTGAAGTATTGGTCGAATTCGTCGATGGCAGCGTGAAAGACAGCTTCCATGGCCGTAGCGCGGTGATTGCACCGTTAGCGCTGACCATCTTCGTCTGGGTGTTCCTGATGAACGCCGTCGACCTGATTCCGGTCGACTGGATTCCTCAGTTGGCCATCCTGATCACCGGCGACCACCACATTCCATTCCGTGCTGTTTCGACCACGGACCCTAACGCCACCCTGGGCATGGCCCTGTCGGTGTTTGCGTTGATCATCTTCTACAGCATCAAGATCAAGGGTATCGGCGGCTTTATCGGCGAACTGACCCTGCACCCGTTCGGCAGCAAGAACATCTTCGTTCAAGCCCTGCTGATCCCGGTGAACTTCCTGCTGGAATTCGTGACCCTGATCGCCAAGCCGATTTCCCTGGCTTTGCGACTGTTCGGCAACATGTATGCCGGCGAGCTGGTGTTCATTCTGATCGCTGTGATGTTCGGCAGTGGTCTGCTCTGGCTTAGCGGCCTGGGCATTGTTCTGCAGTGGGCGTGGGCTGTGTTCCACATCCTGATCATCACCCTGCAGGCGTTTATCTTCATGATGCTGACCATCGTCTACCTGTCGATGGCGCACGAAGAGAACCATTAAGACCAGTCTCGACTAGTCTGATGTCCCTCCCGGTCAAACGGGAGGGTAGCCCTGAAGGGCTATGAAACGATTTGTTTTACCGTTTTAAAATCTAAAAAACCTAAACCATACGACGTAAAAGTCGGGAGGAAAGATGGAAACTGTAGTTGGTCTAACCGCTATCGCTGTTGCACTGTTGATCGGCCTGGGCGCCCTGGGTACTGCCATTGGTTTCGGCCTGCTGGGCGGCAAGTTCCTGGAAGGCGCAGCGCGTCAGCCAGAAATGGTTCCAATGCTGCAAGTTAAAATGTTCATCGTCGCCGGCCTGCTCGACGCCGTGACCATGATCGGTGTTGGTATCGCTCTGTTCTTCACCTTCGCGAACCCCTTCGTTGGTCAACTCGCCGGTTAATCACTCGGTTTTTCGAGTGATTGGTGTGTTGTGCAACGAACGAGCGAGGTATTGGCGTGAACATTAATGCAACCATTATTGGTCAGTCCTTAGCGTTCTTGATTTTTGTAGTTTTCTGCATGAAGTTCGTATGGCCTCCGGTCATCGCGGCTTTGCACGAACGTCAGAAGAAGATCGCAGACGGACTGGACGCTGCCGCACGAGCAGCTCGCGACCTGGAGTTGGCCCAAGATAAAGCGGGTCAACAACTGCGCGAAGCGAAAGCTCAGGCAGCTGAAATCATTGAGCAAGCCAAGAAACGCGGTAACCAGATCGTTGAAGAGGCTGTTGAAAAAGCCCGTATCGACGCTGACCGTGTGAAGGTTCAGGCTCAAGCCGAGATCGAGCAGGAACTGAACGGTGTCAAAGATGCGCTGCGTGCCCAATTGGGTGCTCTGGCCGTCGGCGGTGCTGAGAAGATCCTGGGTGCCACAATCGATCAAAACGCGCACGCGGAGCTGGTTAACAAACTGGCTGCTGAAATTTAAGCGAGGGCGATCATGGCAGAATTGACCACGTTGGCCCGACCTTACGCTAAGGCAGCCTTCGAGCACGCCCAGGCCCACCAGCAGCTGGCCTCTTGGTCAGCCATGCTCGGCCTGGCTGCAGCAGTGTCGCAAGACGACACGATGCAGCGCGTGCTCAAGGCCCCGCGACTGACGAGCGCAGACAAGGCCGCCACGTTTATTGACGTGTGCGGCGACAAGTTTGATGTAAAAGTGCAGAACTTCATCCACGTCGTTGCCGAAAACGACCGTCTCCCGCTTCTGCCGGAGATCGCCGCTCTGTTTGACCTGTACAAGGCCGAACAAGAGAAATCGGTAGATGTTGAAGTGACCAGTGCTTTTGCATTGAACCAAGAACAGCAAGACAAACTCGCCAAGGTTCTCAGTGCACGACTCGACCGGGAAGTGCGCCTGCAAGTTGCGGAGGATGCCACCCTGATTGGTGGTGTCATCATTCGCGCCGGCGACCTGGTTATCGATGGCTCGATTCGCGGCAAACTCGCGAATCTTGCCGAAGCATTGAAATCTTGAGTTTGAAGGGGCAGCAGAGCAATGCAGCAACTCAATCCTTCCGAAATAAGTGAAATTATCAAGGGCCGCATCGACAAGCTCGATGTGACCTCCCAAGCCCGTAACGAAGGCACTGTCGTCAGCGTATCTGACGGCATCGTGCGGATTCACGGTCTGGCCGACGTAATGTACGGCGAGATGATCGAGTTTCCGGGCGGCGTCTACGGTATGGCTCTCAACCTGGAGCAAGACTCTGTAGGTGCCGTTGTATTGGGCTCCTACCAGACTCTGGCCGAAGGCATGAGCGCCAAGTGCACAGGCCGCATCCTGGAGGTTCCGGTTGGTAAGGAACTGCTGGGTCGCGTTGTCGACGCACTGGGTAACCCAGTTGACGGCAAAGGTCCGCTGAACAACACCGAGACCGATGCGGTCGAGAAAGTTGCTCCAGGCGTGATCTGGCGTAAGTCGGTAGACCAGCCTGTACAGACTGGCTACAAGGCTGTCGATGCCATGATTCCTGTCGGCCGTGGCCAGCGTGAGCTGATCATCGGTGACCGTCAGATCGGTAAAACCGCTCTGGCGATCGACGCGATCATCAACCAGAAAGACAGCGGGATTTTCTGCGTCTACGTAGCAATCGGTCAGAAACAATCGACCATCGCCAACGTGGTTCGCAAGCTGGAAGAAAACGGCGCCCTGGCTAACACCATCGTCGTGGCCGCCAGTGCTTCGGAATCCGCTGCACTTCAGTTCCTGGCACCGTACTCCGGTTGCACCATGGGCGAATACTTCCGCGACCGCGGTGAAGACGCGCTGATCGTTTATGACGATCTGTCCAAGCAAGCAGTGGCTTACCGCCAGATTTCCCTGCTGCTGCGCCGTCCACCAGGCCGTGAAGCTTACCCAGGCGACGTGTTCTATCTCCACTCCCGTCTGCTGGAACGCGCATCCCGCGTTTCGGAAGAATACGTAGAGAAGTTCACCAACGGCGCAGTGACCGGCAAAACCGGTTCCCTGACCGCACTGCCGATCATCGAAACCCAGGCTGGCGACGTTTCCGCGTTCGTTCCGACCAACGTGATTTCCATCACTGACGGTCAGATCTTCCTGGAATCGGCCATGTTCAACTCCGGGATCCGTCCTGCAGTGAACGCCGGTGTTTCGGTATCCCGTGTGGGTGGTGCCGCTCAGACCAAGATCATCAAGAAGCTCTCCGGTGGTATCCGTACCGCTCTGGCTCAGTACCGTGAACTGGCGGCATTCGCCCAGTTCGCTTCTGACCTGGACGAAGCGACCCGTAAGCAACTTGAGCATGGTCAGCGCGTTACCGAGCTGATGAAGCAGAAGCAATACGCACCAATGTCGATCGCTGACATGGCGCTGTCGCTGTATGCCGCTGAGCGTGGGTTCCTGACCGACGTTGAAATCACCAAGGTCGGCAGCTTTGAACAAGCGCTGATTGCTTACTTCAACCGCGATCACGCCGAATTGATGGCGAAGATCAACGTGAAGGGTGACTTCAATGACGACATCGACGCTGGCATCAAAGCCGGTATCGAGAAGTTCAAGGCCACCCAAACCTGGTAAGCCGCAGCGGGGGCCGCGAGGCTCCCGCTTGCTAACCTGATAGGTGTTACATGGCAGGCGCAAAAGAGATTCGCAGTAAGATTGCGAGCATCAAAAGCACGCAAAAGATCACCAGCGCCATGGAAAAAGTGGCGGTCAGCAAAATGCGCAAGGCACAAATGCGCATGGCTGCTAGCCGTCCCTACGCGGAGCGTATCCGCCAGGTTATTGGTCATCTGGCCAACGCCAACCCGGAATATCGCCACCCGTTCATGCTCGACCGCGAAGTAAAGCGCGTCGGTTATGTCGTGGTGAGCAGTGACCGTGGTTTGTGCGGTGGTTTGAATACCAACCTGTTCAAGGCCCTGGTCAAGGACATGGCGGTAAACCGCGAAAACGGCGTCGAGATCGATCTGTGTGTGGTCGGTAGCAAGGGTGCGGCCTTTTTCCGCAACTTCGGCGGTAACGTCGTTGCAGCTATCAGCCACCTGGGTGAAGAACCGTCGATCAATGATTTGATCGGCAGCGTCAAAGTGATGCTGGATGCATACCTGGAAGGCCGGATTGACCGCCTCTCCGTGGTATCCAACAAGTTCATCAACACCATGACGCAACAGCCTACCGTGGAGCAGTTGATTCCATTGGTGGCCACCCCGGAACAAGAACTCAAGCACCACTGGGACTACCTCTACGAACCAGACGCCAAAGAGCTGCTTGACGGCTTGATGGTGCGCTACGTGGAGTCGCAGGTGTACCAGGCGGTGGTCGAGAACAACGCGGCTGAACAAGCTGCGCGGATGATCGCGATGAAGAACGCTACCGACAACGCCGGTGATTTGATCAGCGATTTGCAGCTGATCTACAACAAGGCGCGTCAGGCTGCGATCACCCAAGAGATCTCGGAAATCGTCGGCGGCGCTGCCGCGGTTTAACGGTTCAAATATTCAGAGGATCCAGCTATGAGTAGCGGACGTATCGTTCAAATCATCGGCGCCGTTATCGACGTGGAATTCCCACGCGACAGCGTACCGAGCATCTACAACGCTTTGAAAGTCAAAAGCGATGCCGGCACCACCCTGGAAGTTCAGCAGCAGCTGGGCGACGGCGTGGTTCGTACCATTGCAATGGGTTCCACCGAGGGCTTGAAGCGCGGTCTGGAAGTCACTGACTCTGGCGCAGCCATCTCCGTACCTGTCGGTAAAGCGACCCTGGGCCGGATCATGGACGTCCTCGGTAACCCGATCGACGAAGCCGGTCCAATTGAAACCGAAGAGCGCTGGGGCATTCACCGTCCTGCGCCTTCCTTCGCGGAACAAGCGGGCGGCAACGACCTGCTGGAAACCGGCATCAAGGTTATCGACCTGGTTTGCCCGTTCGCCAAGGGCGGTAAAGTCGGTCTGTTCGGTGGTGCCGGTGTAGGCAAAACCGTAAACATGATGGAACTGATCCGTAACATCGCCATCGAGCACAGCGGTTATTCCGTGTTCGCCGGTGTGGGTGAGCGTACTCGTGAGGGTAACGACTTCTACCACGAGATGAAGGATTCCAACGTTCTGGACAAAGTGGCACTGGTTTACGGTCAGATGAACGAGCCGCCGGGTAACCGTCTGCGCGTAGCACTGACCGGCCTGACCATGGCCGAGAAGTTCCGTGACGAAGGTAACGACGTTTTGCTGTTCGTCGACAACATCTATCGTTACACCCTGGCCGGTACTGAAGTATCCGCACTGCTGGGCCGTATGCCTTCGGCAGTAGGTTACCAGCCGACCCTGGCCGAAGAGATGGGTACTCTGCAAGAGCGTATCACTTCGACCAAAAACGGTTCGATCACCTCGATCCAAGCGGTATACGTACCTGCGGATGACTTGACTGACCCGTCGCCAGCGACCACGTTCGCCCACTTGGACGCCACCGTCGTACTGTCCCGTGACATCGCCTCCCTGGGTATCTACCCAGCGGTCGATCCACTGGACTCGACTTCGCGCCAGCTGGACCCGAACGTTATCGGCCAGGAACACTACGACACCGCTCGCGGCGTCCAGTACGTTCTGCAGCGTTACAAAGAACTGAAGGACATCATTGCGATCCTGGGTATGGACGAGCTGTCGGAAACCGACAAGCAGTTGGTATCCCGCGCTCGTAAGATCCAGCGCTTCTTGTCGCAGCCGTTCTTCGTGGCTGAAGTCTTCACCGGTGCCTCGGGTAAATACGTTTCCCTGAAAGACACCATTGCTGGCTTCAAAGGCATCCTCAACGGTGACTACGACCACCTGCCAGAACAAGCGTTCTACATGGTCGGCGGCATCGAAGAAGCGATCGAGAAAGCCAAGAAACTGTAATTCCGGCGCCCGGTAACGGGCGCTAATCAGGTTGAGGCAAGCAGATGGCTATGACATTCCATTGCGATATCGTCAGCGCGGAAGGAGAAATCTTCTCCGGTCAGATCGAGAGTGTGGTTGCACACGGCGAACTGGGCGACCTGGGTATTAACTTTGGCCACGCGCCATTGATTACATCCTTGAAGCCTGGTCCGATCACTCTGACCAAGCTGGGCGGGGAACGGGAGGTGTTTTACATCTCCGGTGGTTTCCTCGAGGTTCAGCCGAACATGGTCAAGGTACTTGCCGACACCGTGCAACGTGCCGCCGACCTGGATGAAGCCGCAGCTCAGGACGCCGTCAAGGCTGCCGAGAAGGCCCTGAACGAAAAAGGCGCAGATTTCGACTACGGTTCTGCTGCTGCACGTCTGGCCGAGGCCGCAGCCCAGCTGCGCACCGTCCAGCAGATCCGCAAGAAGTTTGGCGGTTAAGCCGTCAAGCCTCATGTGTGATTGATTAAAAAGGGTAGCCTCGGCTACCCTTTTTCTTTTTTTGCAAAACACTTCTTTGGTCTTAAGTCTGACCGCCCAGGATTGGTAGCCATTCATGTCTCTCGAAATCGTAATTCTTGCCGCAGGCCAGGGCACTCGCATGCGTTCAGCCCTGCCCAAGGTGCTGCACCCGGTTGCCGGCAACTCCATGCTTGGCCATGTTATCCACAGCGCCCGGCAACTTGATCCACAGCGCATCCATGTGGTGATCGGCCACGGTGCCGATGTGGTGCGTGAGCGGCTGGCGGCAGATGACTTGAATTTCGTATTGCAGGACAAGCAATTGGGCACCGGCCATGCCACCGCGCAAGCCGTACCGTTTATCACGGCCGACACGGTACTGATCCTCTACGGTGACGTGCCGCTGATCGAAGTGGAAACCTTGCAGCGCCTGCTCAAACACGTAGTGCCAGGCCAGATGGGCCTGCTCACCGTCGAGCTGGACGACCCGACCGGCTACGGCCGTATCGTGCGCAACGCTGACGGCAAGGTCGCCGCCATCGTCGAGCATAAAGACGCCAGCGAAGCCCAACGCGCCATTACCGAGGGCAACACCGGCATCCTCGCGGTCCCGGCCGATCGACTGGCTGACTGGATGAGCCGCCTGTCCAACAACAATGCCCAGGGCGAGTACTACCTGACCGACGTCATCGAGATGGCCGTCAGTGATGGCCTGGTGGTTGCCACCGAGCAGCCCCACGACCCAATGGAAGTGCAGGGCGCCAACGACCGCAAACAACTGGCGGAACTGGAGCGCCACTACCAATTGCGTGAAGGCCGCCGCCTGATGGCACTGGGCGTGACCTTGCGCGATCCGGCACGGTTCGATGTGCGGGGTGATGTGACCGTGGGCCGCGACGTGCTGATCGATATCAATGTGATCCTCGAAGGCCGCGTGGTCATTGAAGACAACGTGGTGATCGGCCCGAACTGCGTGATCAAGGACAGCACTTTGCGCGAAGGGGTAGTGATCAAGGCCAACAGCCATATCGATGGCGCGGTGATGGGCGAGGGCAGTGATGCTGGCCCATTCGCGCGTTTGCGCCCGGGCAGCGTGCTGGGAGCCAGGGCCCATGTGGGTAACTTTGTAGAACTGAAAAACGCACAGATGGGCGATGACGCCAAGGCCGGGCATCTGGCCTACCTCGGTGATGCAGTGATTGGTGCGCGCAGCAATATCGGCGCTGGCGCTATTACCTGTAACTACGATGGCGCCAACAAGTACCAGACGACCATTGGCGAAGACGTCTTTATCGGCTCCAACAATTCGTTGATTGCCCCCGTAAACATTGGTGATGGTTCAAACACAGCGGCAGGCTCCACCATCAACCAGGATGTGGATAAGTCCCAACTAGCAGTGGCCCGCGCCCGCCAGCGCAACATCGACGGCTGGAAGCGCCCGGTAAAAATCAAGAAGACCTGAGTTATCCACAGCCCTGCCAGCATCACGTTCCTCTGTGGGAGCTGGCTTGCCTGCGATGAGGCCCTTTCAGTCGATACTCTAATTGACTGAAACACCGCCATCGCAGGCAAGCCAGCTCCCACACGGGTTCAACGGCGCTCAAAAGATTCATCCTCCTGCTTGACGAACTTTCGCTAATAGGTTTTGATTGCCTTCGTTATCTTTCGAAACGAAACTTACCATCACCATGTCGAAACGAAATACACCCCAACGTCGCCACAACATCCTTGCCATGCTCACCGAGCAAGGTGAGGTCAGCGTGGACGAACTGGCCAAGCGTTTCGAAACCTCGGAAGTGACCATCCGCAAGGATCTGGCCGCCCTCGAAAGTAACGGCCTGTTGCTGCGTCGCTACGGTGGCGCCATTACCATGCCCCAGGAACTCGTCGGCGACCCGGCCCAGCCCATTTCGGCCTACAAGCGCGCCATCGCCCGTGCGGCCGTAAGGCGCTTGCGGGAGCACGCTCGCATCATCATCGACAGCGGCAGCACCACCGCCGCCATGATCCCCGAGCTGGGCCACCAGCCCGGCCTGGTGGTGATGACCAACTCCCTGCACGTGGCCAGCGCCCTGAGTGACCTGGAACACGAGCCGGTGCTGTTGATGACCGGCGGCACCTGGGACCCGCATTCGGACTCCTTCCAGGGCCAGGTCGCCGAGCAAGTACTGCGCTCCTACGATTTTGACCAGCTCTTCATCGGTGCCGATGGCATTGACCTGGAGCGCGGCACCACTACCTTCAACGAACTGCTGGGTTTGAGCCGCGTCATGGCCGAGGTCGCCCGTGAAGTGGTGGTGATGGTCGAGTCCGACAAGATTGGCCGCAAGATCCCCAACCTGGAACTGCCCTGGAGCAGCGTCCATACCCTTATTACCGATGATCGCCTGCCGCCTGAGGCCCGCGACCAGATTCAAGCCCGCGGCATCACGCTGATTTGCGCGGCAGTCATCTAGGAGAAAAACCATGTGTGGAATTGTTGGCGCAGTCGCTGAACGAAACGTCACCGCCATTTTGCTCGAAGGCCTCAAACGCCTGGAATACCGCGGCTATGACAGCGCCGGTGTGGCGCTTTTTACCAACGCTGGCAAGCTGGAGCGCATGCGTCGCCCAGGCAAGGTCAGCGAACTGGAACAAGCACTGGCCGGTGAGCCGCTGGTGGGCCGTCTGGGCATCGCCCACACCCGCTGGGCCACTCACGGTGCACCGTGTGAACGCAACGCTCACCCGCATTTCTCCGGTGACCTGGCTGTTGTGCACAATGGCATCATCGAAAACCACGAAGTGCTGCGCGAGCAACTCAAAGGCCTGGGGTATGTCTTCACCTCGGACACCGACACCGAAGTCATCGCCCACCTGCTGAACCACAAGCTCAAGGACCTCGGCGACCTGACCATCGCCCTCAAGGCGACCGTCAAGGAACTGCACGGCGCCTATGGTCTGGCCGTGATCAGCGCCAGCCAGCCCGACCGCCTGGTCGCCGCCCGCAGTGGCAGCCCACTGGTGATCGGCCTGGGCCTGGGCGAGAACTTCCTCGCCTCCGACCAACTGGCCCTGCGCCAGGTCACCGACCGCTTCATGTACCTGGAAGAAGGCGATATTGCCGAAATCCGCCGTGAAAGCGTGTCCATCTGGGACGTCAACGGCCAGCCCGTTGAGCGTGAAGCCGTGCAGTACCGCGACGGTGCCGAAGCCGCTGACAAGGGCGAGTACCGCCACTTCATGCTCAAGGAAATCCACGAGCAACCGGCCGTGGTGCAACGCACCCTGGAAGGCCGCCTGAGCCAGAACCAGGTCTTGGTGCAAGCCTTCGGCCCGCAAGCCGCCGAGCTGTTCGCCAAAGTGCGCAACGTGCAAATCGTCGCCTGCGGCACCAGCTACCACGCCGGCATGGTTGCCCGTTACTGGCTGGAAGAACTGGCCGGCATCCCGTGCCAGGTCGAAGTCGCCAGCGAGTTCCGCTACCGCAAGGTGGTGGTGCAGCCTGATACCCTGTTTGTGACCATCTCCCAGTCCGGCGAAACCGCCGACACCCTGGCGGCCCTGCGCAATGCCAAGGAACTGGGCTTCCTCGGCAGCCTGGCGATCTGCAACGTCGGCATCAGCTCCCTGGTGCGCGAGTCAGACCTGACCCTGCTGACCCAGGCCGGTCGCGAAATCGGCGTGGCGTCTACCAAAGCCTTCACTACCCAGCTGGTGGGCCTGCTGCTGCTGACCCTGTCCCTGGGCCAGGTGCGCGGCACGTTGGGCGAAGGTGTCGAGGCGCACCTGGTCGAAGAACTGCGCCGCCTGCCGGCCCGTCTGGGTGAAGCACTGGCCATGGACAGCACCGTGGAAAAAGTCGCCGAACTGTTTGCCGACAAACACCACACCCTGTTCCTCGGCCGTGGCGCGCAATACCCGGTGGCGATGGAAGGATCGCTCAAGCTCAAGGAAATCTCCTACATCCACGCCGAAGCCTACCCGGCCGGTGAGCTCAAGCACGGCCCGTTGGCGCTGGTGGATGACGACATGCCAGTGGTGACCGTAGCGCCGAACAACGAACTGCTGGAGAAGCTCAAGTCCAACCTGCAGGAAGTGCGCGCGCGCGGCGGCCAACTGATCGTGTTCGCGGATGAGAAGGCTGGCATGACCAATGGCGAGGGCACCCACGTCATTAACATGCCGCACATCCACGACACCCTGTCGCCGATCCTCTACACCATCCCGCTGCAACTGCTGTCGTACTACGTCGCCGTGCTGAAGGGCACCGACGTTGACCAGCCGCGTAACCTGGCGAAGTCGGTGACGGTGGAGTAAGCCTCACCAGTACCACCAAAACCCCCTGGTTTTTAACAATAAAGATTGACACAAAACAATAAAGTTTGACACTGGCGAACATAGATTGACACAAGGCTCAAACCCCCGTATCTACGGGGGTTTTCCTTTCCAGGCTTTCCCTTTGGTCTGGAATCATCGCTTCAACTTTCAGCGGGTGTAGTCTAGAAAACGTTTTGTATACGGCCGCTTTGCCGGTCGTGTCCTTCTACGACTTTTTCTCGGCGCGAGGTGAAGCGGTCCGCATCGACTGAGGAGGCGTGGGTTGCGAGGTCGTAAGTTTGCATCACAGCAGGACATTGAACGGCACATTGCAAATGGATTTGGCGAAGGCGCCGGGGCAAGCTACGTGCCTTGGCTGCGGGTACAAGATGTCCCGTCGATAGGTCGTTCGCACAAGATTCAAGGCGTGAAGATCGAGAGGATTCATCACCTCCTGTCAGATCTCGAGCGTTCGTACTTCCTTGTGTGTGAATTTTCTGAAGACGTCGTGGATATACGGGAGCAATACCCTTTACTACCCACAGAGCGTGCGCAAGCGATAGCGTCGGCGATCGATGTACGCTATCCAAGATACCCTAGAACAACACTGCCTTATGTGATGACAACAGACTTCCTGTTAACTGTTAAGGACCCGAGCGGAAACTTCAAATCGGTAGCTAGGACGGTGAAGTATCGTTCCGATTTAATTGGCAATGGAAGTAAAAGAACGCTTGAAAAACTTGAAATTGAAAAGCGTTTTTGGGAAAGCCAAGGTGTTGATTGGAAAATCGTAACAGACGAGTTTTTTACACGAGATTTGATTAAAAATCTTGGACTAATCAGGAGGTACTCGAAGCTCTCTCGTGATTTAATGAAAGCGCCGTTGCATTCGAGTTTTATCGAGTGCCTTGTAAACAGCCGGGAATATTCGTGGACCTTGGCCACCTGTCTAAGAAAAATAGCATCACTTCTGTCCATTTCCTATATAGACGCTCAAGCAATTTTCTTTCATCTGGTTTGGAACAAGATACTGAAAATCGATTTGGTTAACACTCCTCTCCACCTTACTGGTCTAGTTCCTGGCTTCGAAGTTTCACCGGGCCCTGTCCAAGTATCGTTGAAGGAGAAATTATCATGACTGTTCTCGTTAATGACGTTTTCGAGCCTGTAACCGATCTGTCGGTCATTGCTACGATAGCCAGGCTCCTTTACCAGGATGAAACGCATGACTTAGCAGTTTTGATGGATCTAGCTGACCCACCCCGGCAGCCGTACGCGGTTGGTCTGGATGAGCTGCGTCGCTCGATAGCGTCTGGTCACACCAAACCAGCAGCCATCACCACGCCCGAGTTTATGCTTGTGCTTGAGGAACAGTTGGATGAGAGAGCCAAGCAAGGCCGGGACGAAAAGTGGGCCGTCATCGCCCCTCTATTAGATCCTGAATACCCGGGACAAATATTTGTACGAGGTGAGTTAGGCCGGCTTGTTAGCAGACGGGCGTCAGAGCTCGGAATCCAGCGGAAAACGATCTATCGGCTTCTTTACCGATATTGGTTTTATGGTCAAGTTCGCAACTCATTGCTTAATAATTATACGGCGGTAGGTGTTGCCGATAGAAAATATGATCCGAGCAGGCCACCAGGGCGAAAGCCTAAATTTCAAGGCGTTCTTACTTCGCCTTCCAAGATGCTCAGTGCAGTTGATAAACGATGCATCCGTGTTGGATATGCTCTTTATGTAAGAGATAAGAAATCATCTATTTCGAGCGCATATGACGAAATGTTGAGACGATTCTACTCTGTTCGAGACATCTCTAAAAACAGTGAAGAAGAGCTTCGTTTGTTGCCTGGTTCAGAACTCCCCAGCTTGAGGCAGTTCCAATATTGGGGACAGATTTTTTTCGACGAGATTGAAACCGAGCGTGGCCGTAAAGGGTTGAGGAGGTGGTTAAAGGATTGCCGTCCGCTTTCAGGTACCGTTCGAGATTGGCTGCGTGGACCCTGTCATCAGTTCGAAATCGACGCAACGATTGCCGATATTTATTTGGTCAACAGCTACTCTAGACGGATGCTCATTGGTCGGCCCGTTGTTTATATCGTAGTGGATAGTTTCTCCGGAATAATTGCTGGTCTCTATGTAGGATTGGAGGGCCCTAGTTGGAATGGGGCGAGACAAGCGCTGTTCAACGCGTTTACCTCCAAAGTCGAGTTCTGCGCTCAGAACGGCGTTGACATCAATGCAGATGATTGGAATTGTCACCACCTGCCCCACCAGATTTACGCCGACCGGGGAGAGATGCTGTCACTCGCAGCAGAGGGGTTATCCTCAGGGTTGGGAATTGAGATGGGCACTGCCCCACCTTATCGGCCTGATTGGAAGCCTATGGTAGAAAGTCGGTTTGGCATTTTGAATGATTTGACGGGTATCAGGTGGCTACCTGGCGGGGTAGCTGCGCGGGACAAAGAGCGCGGCGAGCGAGATTACCGGCTCGATGCCACGCTGAACCTCAAAGAGTTCACCCAAATCCTCATCAATTGCGTGCTCCACTATAACCGTCACCATCGACAGCCTGACCGACTGACTCAAGCGATGATGAATGACGGCGTAGAACCTACGCCTAACGGTATATGGAATTGGGCCTGCGACAACGACCTGATCGAATCCAACAAACGTCCCGACGAGCTGGTTTATCTCCACCTTTTACCGCGTGAGCGCGCGACCGTTCAAAAGGGCGGAGTGATGTTTCGCGGCATGCACTACGTGTGTGATATGGCCATAGAGAAAGATTGGTTTGCCAAGGCTCGCAAAGGGGGCGTTTGGTCAATAGAGTGTTGGTTCGATCCGAACTCTGCGGCACACATTTGGATTCAAGGAGAGGCCAAGCAGTTTATCCGTTGTGATCTTCGACGATCGGATGCCGGTTACGCGAATTATCGCTCGGACGAGATTTTTGATCTGCTCGAAGCCTATCGCCAAAAACCGCCTACTCGCCGTCGAGCTGAGCTGGAAAGCCGTGTGCAGCTTAGCGATCAGGTCCACCAGATCATCAGTCACGCGCTCGCAGAACGAAAACAGGAACCTGCTCCGCCTACTAAGGCAGAGGCCACTGGAAACATCCGCGAGAACCGCGCAGAAGAACGTCTCCGCGAGCGTGAAAATGCGGTTGTTCCTGAAGGCGTCAGGGTGGAGCCAGCTTCACTTCAATCTGAAACGACACAGAAAGCGCATGATTCATATGCCGGTGAGCGCACCGCTCAGGTTATCGATTTGCTCAAAAGAATTCGGCCAGGACAGGCAAAATGAAAGGTGCACAGACGTTTGCCAATTACGTCAGACAGGACATTAGTGAGTATGCGGGTAACCCGCTTATCGAAGCTTTGCCTCCGATATTGTCGGAGGCGGCGGCTGTTGAACTGATTTCGAACTTTCCTCAGCCGGTGGATCCGAAAGAGCTGACGCTCGAAGGAGCCACTCGAATTCACTGTATCGACAGGCTGAGAACCGTCGTACAGCCGTTCTTGCTACATCTGGAACTGGAGGCCCTGTTCTCACTGCTCATCCGTCGAGGGTATGTCGGGCGTAACCCGATGTCGCCCGCTACCGTCCGGCATTTGCATTCTTTATCGGGAGCTCAGCGTTACCACGATGCGTTCAAGTCCACTGCAGAAACGTTTACGGTCGTCGGCCTGAGCGGCATTGGCAAGTCAACGGCACTCCACGCCATCTTGAGCCTTTATCCACAGACAATCCGTCATGAGCGCTATGAGGGAAAGCAGTTTGTTCATACCCAAATCACATGGCTGAAGCTTGACTGCCCTCGGGATGGATCGCTGGCTGGATTTTGCCAGCAGTTTTTTTATGCGGTTGGAGACGCTCTAGGAGACAAGGACTACCACAAGCGCTACCGGCATCGAAACATCAATGATGCGCTGCAACAGATGGAGCAGGTGGCCAGCACGTTTTTCATCGGCGCCTTGTTGATCGACGAGCTGCAAAACCTCCACCTGGCGAAAACCGGTGGTAAGGAGAGCATGCTGAATTTTTTCCTGCACTTGGTAAACAACATCGGTATCCCGGTGGTTTTCAGTGGCACGAACTCGACGATTAGCCTGTTCTCAGAAGCCATGCGGACTGCCCGCCGAGTTTGTGGTGCTGGTACGCTCGAATTCAAACGATTCGAAAAGGATGATGAGGAGTGGCGGTTGTTGGTCGAAAATCTCTGGAGCTATCAGTGGTGCAAACAGACGGCTGAGCTGACCGACGAGATTTTTGACACGCTGTATGAGCACACTCAAGGCGTCACGGATTTCCTGGTCAAGCTGCTGGTATTGAGTCAGCGTTATGCGGTCCAGAGTGGCTCGGAGTGTTTGACTGCCGAGATCCTGGTGAAGGTAAGCAACTCAAAAATGCAGATTCTAAAGCCAGCCCTTTCAGCTCTGCGTAGCCGTGATCCGAAGCGGATGCGACAGTTTGACGATTTGCTGCCGATTGAGGATCAGCTGAGCGAAATGATGGTTTTCGATGGATTGGCACGAGAGGATCGCCTCACCTTGCTTCGAAGCGTTGTATCCCGTGAGAAGCCGGTAGACCCATCTCCGACCATTTTTGCGAAAGATCACCCATCGCCGATTGCTACTGCTGTGGAAAACTCAGAGGCTAAAGCGCTTAGCGAACATGACGCTCCCCTCGACGCTCTGCGCGCTGCGGGCTGGCTCAACGAGGACCTGTTTGAGTTCTCACCGATGTATCACAAAGCGTGAGTCGGAGGGGGGGTGAAGTGCAACTTAAACTCCATTTCTTCCCCGCCGCGTTTCCCGACGAGACGCTGCACAGCGTGATTTCTCGTTATGCCCGTCTTTGCGGTGTTCGTAATTGCCAAGCAGCATTTGCCGGACTGAAATCGGCGGCAGCTTTTTCGCAAAATGTGGCATTCCCGAGTCATTTAGGGGATTTTGTCGATGCGCTACCCAGCGGTACTGAGCTATCGGTAGCCGAGGTCCTCATGCGCCACACATTATTACCCTACTATGCGCCGTTTTTGAGGATGAGCCAGGTCGAACACGCTCGGACGCTGATGACCGCTGATGGGAAAGGCTTGATGTTGAAGCTGGGCGTCAACGCGAGCCGTATTGGATTCGCCTCCCGAGTGCGGTTATGCCCAGAATGTATCGCACAAGATCAGGCTCAACGGGGAGTCGCTTACTGGCACAGGGTCCACATGCTTCCAGGCGTGCTGGTATGTCCGCATCACGGTACGTCACTCAGGATCCTTGATCCTCGCTGGTCCAGCCGCAGCTCTCGACAACTCAATCTGCCCAATGATGAGAATGTGCAAGCACACACAGTACTTCTCGACACCCCGTTGCGGTGCATGCCACCGCTTCACGAAATAGCGTTGCGCTCACTTCAGGTCCTCGAGTCTGACGTCACTGCTTTGTCGGCGGAGGCGGTGCGCTTCACGCTTTTACACAGGGCAACGCAGCTCAACCTTGCTTCTGATAACCATCGCTTGCACCTGCACATGCTGGCGCAGCACATGGCCGATTTTTTTGCTGCACTCCCGCGAGAATGGGAGTTTTCTATACTCGGAGATGTTCGTGCAGGTACACCCGCCTCATGGGTCACGAAGCTGCTTCGTACGCCTATAACCTCTCACCATCCGCTCAAATACATTTTATTGGCCGGTGCTCTGGGCGTTGAAATGGTGAGCTTGCTTCATGGTCAATGCCCAGTGAAAGAGGCGGTGGCATGTGATCCGAAAGCTCACATTCGGCTTCACGCGCGCCTTTCTCCGGTGATGCCTGGTGAAGGCCTGGACTGTTCGTCAGCCGCTGTGTGGCAACATGCTCTTGAAGGAGCTGATGCCAAAAAGATCGCTGCCGTTCTAGGCGTTTCATCAGCGTATGTCTATCGTCACATCAGAAATGTACCCGGCGGGCAAGATGCTTGGAGGGAGGCACGATTTCACACTGAGCTATGCGCAAGACGCGCGGCTTTCGAGGCTGATTATCGATTTTACAAAGCACATGCATGCAGGGGGTATGCGTGGCTGTATCGCCACGATAAGCAGTGGCTTTCGGAGTCAACTGCAAACCCAAGCCCCCATCGTACGCCTCGTCTAAATAGCACCGAAATGTTCGCTGCCCTCGATGCGAGACTGGCCGGCGAAGTCCGTCAGTGTGCCGACGCGCTTTATGCTCTTGCGGGTAAGCCTGTCCGCATTTCGCGTACCAGGATAGGTCGGGAGCTTCATGTTCTTTCTCGCTTCGAAAAGCAGCTTTGCAAGCTTCCTCTGTGTGCAGCAATGCTCGAAAAAGTATGTGAACCAATCGAAGGCTTTCACGATAGGCGTCTGCGATGGGCTAGACGCCAATTGCTCTCAGAGGGCAAGGCTGTATCACGTTCTTCGCTCTACAGGGTCGCGAGCATTCGACCCATGCTGTAATCCAGCTGGGCATTCCCCCTCCATCTAAAAAGTTCTAAATCAATTCACCATAAACCCATTATTTTTCTGTTAATGAAAAAATTCCCCTCCAGAATAGGTCCGGCATACGCTGGATCATCACGATCAGCATGTAAACGTACTAACCCGCGATCAACGGAAATAGTTTTGCAACCGGCATGGGCTGACCTACGCGGGTTTATCGATACGTGTTTTGTATTCGAGGAATACGGGCGCGGCAGGATTTAGATGAATTCACTACGATTCAAAGTTGAGCGGCTTGTCATTTCAAATCCAGACCGGATGCAGAATTTTAGGGGTTGCATATATACTGCCCCCGGATGCACATTCTCTTCGAGCCCTACCTTTAATCGGTAAATGATGTCTGATCTATTATTTTTCCCCGTTTCGATGCCGGATGAAATGCTTTACTCTCGTGTCACCCGATATCACTATCTGTCAGGTAACAGAACCGCGACGGAAACCTATCGCGATTTGTTCGCATCGAAACCCTTTTGCATCGGTGGCATCGTACCCAAGCAGATCGAGAGGCTCGCGCACAGGCTGCCGGGGCAATCGGAGAGCAATCTCGCAGAGTTGATCAGAAGCAATACTACTTTTCCTGCTTACCGACCGTTTCTTGGGGTTAAGCAGGGGCCAGAGAACGACGTAGGGCCACTGGGTTATGACGGGGTGGTACGGGTGCCCCGCAGAGAAGAGTCCACCCATGGCAAGGCTAAGCTTTGTCCTACCTGCGTTCAGGAAGATTTGATTGAGCGGGGTTCTGCCTACTGGCATCGATCTCACCAGATACCCGGTGTTGCCGTCTGTTGGCGTCATGGCGACGCATTGATCCATGCCTGCCCCGAGTGCTCTCGCCCGTTCTACCGTAAATTGAAGCTGCTTCCCAATCTGACTGAGCCATGCGCATGCGGCTGGAGCCCGTTAAACAGCGCAGCAATACACAAGGGGTCAAAGATGGAACAGAAAGTCGCTCTGTTCGCACACGATATCCTGCAACGCAATATCCCTCCGATAGGCAGTACGGTATTAAGTTCGTGCTACGTCCGCCAATGCAAGAAACGCGGATTCATTTTCGGAAAAAATGCGGGTATCGCAAAACTATTCGACAGCATCCAAAGCGCTTACGGCGATGAGCTTTTGGCGCAGATTGATCCAGCCTACAACACCGGAAAGCATGAGCAATGGATCCGGCTCAAATCAGATAAAGGTCAGCTAAATATGCCGCTCGCGCGGCATTTGATCATTGCTCTTCATTTGTTTTCCAGTGCAGATGGCTTTGAAGAGGCTCTGAAGAATGAGTCTATTCTGCTGAGTGCCGCTGTTTCTCCGCGAGCGCCCAAAGTCGAAGAATCGCGTCTTAGTCAAAAAACTAGATATCGCCAAAAAATCGAGTTGCTTTTAGCGCTACGTACCGATGCCAATATCGAGTACCTCTGGAAGAAGGCGTACAAACCTACGCAATGGATTCTAGAAAATGATAACGCATGGTTAATGGCAAAACTCCATGCCCCTAAAAAAGCTACAGTTAAGGTCGAAAAGTCCGTCGACTCAAGAGACGACGCCTATGCAGCCCTTATCGAAGCGGGCGTAGATGAGCTGTATAAAGTTACGAAAGATCCGAAGAGAGTGAACATTCGGAATTTGCAATCGCTGCTCCCAGGTTCGTTACCTCATGAGCTGGATCTACGCAAGCAGAGGTTCCCTCTTACTTATCAACAGATCAAGATTCATCAGGAGTCAGTATGGCATTTTCGTCTAAGAACTTTGGTGTGGACTGTCTCTGAACTCATCAGGATGAAGCTCCCCGTGAATTACTCGACGGTAAGATTGACCTCAGCGGTATCAAGCAAGGTTTTCCTGGTTTTTTGCAGTTTCTTCGAGTGGGATCTGGAAAGCCTGGCAAGAACCGGGGTCGACGCGGAGGCCCTGCTCAGGTCTACCGGCGTATCGAGGAATTGGGAGGGACCACCGGTTCAAATAAGCTTTTGAGGGCATCTTTGTTCCGTCAGCGTCTGCCAACCTTTGGTGTTAACAAAAATCCCATCTGGCTTGAAAGCGTAAATGCGGGGTAGCGTCCACCTTTCACATTAGTAACCTTCGCGGCAGCTTTCTGAAAGCTTTCACTTGTTACTCTTTAACTCAGTAAATTGAGCTTTAGGAGAAAATCATGAAAGCAATGACAGCAGTGAAAGCGTTTTGCGCCGCTTCGATTTTGACCTTATCTTCATTAGCCATGGCTGAAGGTGGCGGTGACCGCGTGTATGGTCGAATGATGCAAGAGAACCAACAAGCAATGGAGCAATATGCCTCAAGGAACGGCAAGACTCCTCCTGAAGTTGTTCATTATGAATATGGTATGAACCTCGATATCCACAAGGTCGTCAGTGTCACGCAAGCCAATAAAACCTGTGGGGTTGCCCCTTCGCGCATGACCTATGAAGACTCTACGGGCAAGCTTAACACCGTGGAATATAAGGTCATGGCCGACAACTGCCCCCATGGAAGCTAGACAATGAAATTATTTAAGAACTGCATAATTCTCCTTTGTCCGAAACTAGCTTACTGCTCGCTGACGTAGAAGTAATTTTCAGGAAAGCCTGAAGTTATCCATTTTATGAAATCATTCCGTCAGTCGAAGGGTTTCTAACGTGCAGTAAACAATTGCTCGACCACCTGATACATCCCGCCTCCTTGTTTTTCCTTTGGTTTGGGAGGTGGTTTAGGCGCCCTAGTGGCGCCTTTTTTACGTTCGAAATGAGCTATGTCCTCTGCACGGCCATGACCTTCACCATGCAGGAGTGAGATTAGAAGATCAGTTTTCGGGGTATTCAGCAACGACGTGGTCTGTGCCTGCCTTTGACAAGCCGATTACGTTATACGCGTCATGTTTCCCGTCCACTTCCATTCCTGGGGAGCCGGCCGGCATGCCTGGAACGGCAATCCCGAGCAGGTCATCACGTTTGCTCATCGCAATGATTTGCTCGGCGGGCACGTGACCTTCAACAAACTTTCCGTTGATGGTTGCTGTGTGACAGGACGAGAGCTCAGGAGAAATCCCGAGACCGCGCTTGATCGCGCTCATGTTGGTTTCCACGTGATCAACGACGGTAAAGCCGCTGGCTTCAAGGTGCTGGACCCATTTCTTGCAGCATCCGCAATTAGCGTCGCGATGTACATCGATCGTCAATGGCTCTGCTGCGTGACTGGCTGAACTGATGAACAGAGCCACGAGAGCAGCGAGACGAAGTGCCCGTCTGCGACGAAGAGAATTATTTCGCATGGGTATGTTCCTTCCCATCAGTATGTGTATGTGATTTGGGCTGTACGGTTGGAGTCGGGGCCGCGTCATCTGAAGCTTCCCTACCCTTATGATCGGCGTGGTCCGCAGGCTCCTTTGCAGACGGCGCTGCGGAGGGGCCATGGGCATGTGCCGTGTTTTTCTCGTCATCATTAGCGCGGACTTCCGCCCTTTGGTTGGCAGCACCTGCGCCACTTTGCCCCTGGGTCGTTCCATGTTGACCCTCATGGTTGTGCATCACGCTTTCGCCACCACCGTGTTGATGGCCACCGCTACTCGTGATCAGGGCTTTGTATTGCTCTGTATCAAGTGACGGAAGCTGCTGGAGAAATGCGACCATCCCCTATATGTACGGATCGGCCATGCTTTTGCCCCACGCGGGCATGCCGGTGGATTTGATGCCGTGCTTGATGATCCAAAAAGCTGCGGCTGGGTGCCCATCGACGCCCAGTTTTGAAAGGTTCGGAGGTGCGGGGTAAAGGCTGTTACTCAGTTCGGTGCCTGTAAGGCCCGGAGCCAAATGGCAACCGACACACATCGAGTTGTAGTTGCCAGCACCTTCACGGATGAGGGCTTCTTGGCTCAGGTCGGGGACCTGAATGTCGCGCGAGCGCACTTCGATCGAGCGATCCCGAGCAATAGAAAGTAGCGCGTAGACAGGGGCAGAGTGGGGATCATCCGCCCCGACATTGATCACGCCGAAATATACCACGCCGGCAGCCGCTGCTACGGTGGCCAGACCAGCAGCTATCAGTGCCTTCAGTGTAATCTTCATGCCCGGTTCTCAGAACCACATCCGGATACCGGCGACAAAGCGTGCCTCGCTGGCATCTTCACCTTCCTCACGTGCAAAGTCTGCCGTATTGCCATAGGAACGGCTCCAACTCACCCCGATATAAGGGGCAAATTGGCGGACAATCTCATAACGCAATCGGAGCCCCACTTCGGTGTTGGCTAATCCGGACCCGATGCCGCGCTGAGGGTCATTCTTCCCATAAAAATTGACCTCGGCCGTCGGCTGCAAGATCAATCGATTCGTCAGCAGAATGTCGTAATCGCCTTCCAGTCGAGCAGCCGATTGACCGTTCTCACCGATGTAGGCAGTCGCTTCGGCCTCGAAGTTGTAGAGGGCCATGCCCTGAATGCCGAGTGCGGCCCAGGTTTGAGGAGACCCTGGTTTGAAATCCTGTCGTACACCGGTGACGACGTCCCACCACGGTCCGATGGAGTGCCCCCAGAGCGCGGATAATTCAGCACTTTCCGTCACGCCATTGGTACGTTCGCCTTCCGAGCGCAACCACAGTCGATCAATGTCACCGCCGATCCATCCTTTCGCATCCCAAGCCAACGCACTACCGTTGTCAGCATCCTGGTATTCAAACTTATCCAGCAGCATGAAAGAGTTGATTGTTTTGTCGTGGACACCATGACCAGCGACATCTGGAAAGGCGGCTGCACGGTCAGCATCGGTAAGTACGGGGACAGGGGTTCGACTGGTTGTCGTCGTCCCTTCATCCATACTTTCCATGCCGGTCATTTGACCGTCGTCCATTTTCATCTTGCTGTGGTCCATAGCCCCCATGTTGCTATGGTCCATCGCTCCCATGGAGCCATGGTTCATCTTCGAGTGATCCATCTCTTCAGCGGCGTGAGCCACGGCAAAGAAGACAGGACTCGTAGAAACTGCCAATACCATCAACGTTGGGCGTAAAAAATTCTTGGTCATGATCTCAATCCGCCTTCTTGTTTTCATGGTCATGATCCATCGACTCATGGCGCATCTTGGTATGAGGTATCGTCGCGTGATTCGGCGTTGCCTCGTTTGACGTGGTCGCAGTCTTGTTCGGCGCATCCGCAGAAGTAGCAGGTGAAGGATCACCACGTTCTTCGACTGCCAATGCTACGCAGGAGAATCCACCCATCAGGCCAAAAGCAAAGAGGCAACCGATCAGCGATTTACGATTTAGGTGTGTGCTCACAGATCGTCTCCTTTACTCATCAACCCGTACTTCACGGAACATGCCCATTTCCATATGGAAAAGCAGGTGGCAGTGATAGGCCCAGCGACCTAAAGCATCGGCGGTTACTCGATAGCTGCGCTTGGTACCCGGTGGCATGTCGATTGTGTGCTTACGTACCATGAACTTGCCGTTTTCATCTTCAAGGTCGCTCCACATTCCATGAAGGTGGATGGGGTGCGTCATCATGGTGTCGTTTACCAAGGTGATGCGAAGACGCTCCCCGTACTTGAGACGAAGGGGCTCAGCATCAGAAAATTTGATGCCGTTGAAGGACCAGGAAAACTTTTCCATGTGACCGGTCAGATGCAGCTCAATGGTGCGATTGGGCTCTCGGCCATCAGGGTCCTGGAAAGTGCTCTTCAGATCTGAGTAAGTGAGCACCCGTCGACCGTTGTTCCGCAAACCGATACCTGGATCGTTCAGTTTTGGCGTTGGGTTCATGGCCTGCATGTCAACCAACGGGTTGTTGGTTTCGGACGCTGGGTGAGATTGCATCTCGCCTCCCATACCGCCCATCCCTGCCATCTGGCTGTGGTCCATGCCGGCCATGTCGGACATGTCGCCTTTGTCCATCCCCGCCATCTTGCTGTGGTCCATGCCGGCCATGTTGGACATGTCACCTTTGTCCATACCTGCCATCTTGCTATGGTCCATGCCGGCCATGTTGGTCATGTCACCACTGCCCATGCCGGTCATCCCGGTCATGTCACCTTGGTCCATTCCCTGCATCTTGCTGTGATCCATGCCAGCCATACCTGACATGTCACCCTGTTTCATATCGCCGCCGCCCATGCCAGCCATGCTGCCATGGTCCATGCCAGCCATACCGCCCATGCCCATGTCATCCATGGTCAACAGCGGACGCGGATCGATCGCCGGTACCGGTGCTTTCAGTCCTTCACGAACTGCCAAGGTCCCCCGCGCATAGCCGGTTCTATCCATGGACTGGGCAAAGATTGTGTAAGCCTCCTCGGTGGCAGGCTCAACAATCACATCATAGGTTTCTGCCACGGCGATTCGGAATTCATCGACACTGACTGGTTGGACATATTGGCCGTCGGCCGCCACCACGGTCATTTTCAAACCAGGAATGCGAACATCGAAATAGCTCATCGCTGAGCCATTGATAAAGCGCAGGCGTAGCTTCTCGCCAGGCTTAAAAATACCGGTCCAGTTGCCGTTCGGCGCTTGGCCATTCATGAGGTAGGTGTAAGTATCCTCGCTGACGTCTGCCAGATCAGTTGGGTTCATTTTCATTTCGGCCCACATTTTCCGGTCGGCGACGGCAGCAGACCAACCTTGCTTGCTGACGTCGTCGATGAAGTCGCCCACGGTACGTTTGTGGTGGTTGTAGTAGTCCGATTGTTTCTTGAGTTTGGCCATGACGCGCCCAGGATCCTCATCGGTCCAGTCAGTCAGCATCACCACATAGTCGCGATTGTATTGAAACGGCTCAGGCTCTTTCGAATCGATGACTATTGGCCCGTAAACACCTGCCTGCTCTTGCAACCCAGAATGGCTGTGGTACCAGTACGTGCCGTTTTGATGCACCTTGAACTTGTATTCGTACATGCCGTCGGGCGCGATGCCGTGGAAGCTCAAACCCGGTACGCCATCCATGTTGGCAGGCAAAATAATGCCGTGCCAGTGGATGGAGGTGTCTTGATCCAGACGGTTCTTCACGCGCAGAGTGACCGTCTCCCCTTCGCGCCAACGCAGCAAAGGCCCCGGCAACGAGCCATTGATGGTCATGGCTGTGCGCGGCGAGCCAGTGATGTTTACCGGCGTTTCACCAATAAACAGATCAAATTCGTTGCCGGTGAGGACGCTCGGCAGGCCGGGACTGGTCACTGCCCATACAGGAGTGCGCCACAGACCAAGGCCACCAAGGATGCCGCCGGCGGCCAGGCCTTTAACGAATGTCCGTCTAGAGGTTTTGGAATGCATGCCGTTTATTTCCAATCAGTCAAAAGGGAGCCGTTCAAATCAACCCGTGAGTTGGCAAGATGAGCTTCGCGTACCGAAAAAAAGACGAATTTTTCATTGCAAGCGAGCTCAGAAATTGCCACATCTAAACCACCTTCGTGATTACATTTCTGTCAGCTTGGCCGCGTGCCTGATCGTTCAGCAGTTTTTATGGTCCATCGCTTTGGCTTTGCTTTCAGCGACAGGCGGTTGAGCGCTCTGCGTTTGAGCTACCTGGTACGATTCCATCGAATTCGTCCTGGCCACTTCCATACGTGCGAAAGTCCGGTCACCACCGCCTTCAGCCATGGCCAGAGTGGAAACAGTCAGCGCTGCGACGACGAACAAGGTTTTGATGGTGTTCATATGGGCTACCTCAGATGTGTGAAAATATCCCCTCTGAATCACATCATGGATTGGACTCTTTGGGGGTGAGCAAAAGACTCAGTTGGACTATAAGAGACACCCCCTGTCAGGAAGCTTAGGCCAATATTACAGTTGTGTCAGTTTGGAATATTTTTCTTGAAGTACACGCTATTTAATACGTATGGTCTCCATCTTTTCGCATTGCGCGACTTTTATTGAATATAAGATTGAAGTGTAATCATTGCTTTGGGTTCCATTAATTCTCACGGAGGCGATGTTCTAGGTCTCTGCATTAAAATTAATAGGAGACTTGAATGCTCTGCTGCAACAGCTGGGTGTTCAATGATCAAAGAAGATAGTAATGCCACCGAGGGTGATTAATTGTGAGTATTAATTTTGAGAAAGCATTAGGCTCCGCAGAAAGAGCGTTAGTTTATCGTGGCCAAAGAGCTGAGATCTTAAGTAACAATATCGCGAACGCTGACACTCCGAACTTCAAAGCCCAAGACTTGGATTTTTCTACTGTGCTCGCCAGCCAAACCAAAGAACCTGCTACCACTGCGTTTTCTTTGAAAACAACAAACGCAAAGCATTTTCTTAAGAAAGAATCGGCGGTGGCTATATACGGGCGCGACTTGCTTTACAGCACGCCGGCTCAGCCTGCCTTGGACCAAAATACTGTCGATCAGCAGGTCGAGGTCGCGAAATACACGGAAAACGCGATACGTTTCGATGCCGCTTTTACTCGGCTAAATGGAGCATTCAAGGGTTTGCTCAAAGCTCTGCGCGGTGACTAGCAGCATAGGCGCATGCGAGCCAACTTTGGCCGATACAGCGGCTCAGGTACTTTCGGATTCAAAGGTATTCACCATCAGACGACGCTCTACTCAGGAGCAGGCGTCTCCATTCAATGGCTGATCTTGGAAGGAAAACCAACAGCCTCCACAGCTTTACGGAGCTGTTCAGCGTTTTCGCTACTTTCAACACTCACCTTACCGGTTGATCGATCGACGGAGACCGTAGCGTTGTCGTCCAGTGCCTGGATCGCTCTGGTGATTTTGCCGACGCAGCTGCCGCAACCAATGCCTGATACATCTAAGACGACCATGTGAATTACCCTCGTGCTGAGCGGTGTCTTTTCCCCGCAGCGACAGCATCGACGTTGACACCATGGCAAGGTCAACGATTATCTAATCAAAGCCGTGAGCGCAGATTTCGAGAAGTTTTACGGGACTTGACCACTCGGCTGCTAATTAGCTCGCTACCATTTGAACGGTTTCCAGGAGTGCGCCCTATTGTTCTCGTCGGTAAAGGTCGGCTAACGGCAACATTGCGGCTCTCTCGCTTGATCCAACGATTTTGTATGCCTCTCGTTTCGTCAACGGCTTTGATCTGTCCTCCCGCGAACCTTGCATAGGTATAGGGGGGAGGCCTATCATGCGACCCTATATAGGTAGGGGGGGTATAGCGTGGGTCATATCGCATCACACAAAGACGATCTTCTTAAACGTGTAAAACGTATTGCCGGGCAAATTCAAGCTGTTGAACGAGCATTGGAATCGGACTTCGACTGCGCCAAGACACTACATCTTGTTGCGGCCACTCGGGGTGCCATCAACGGGCTGATGGAGGAGATCATCGAGGATCACGCACGAGCACATGTCGCGAACCCCGCGCTCAGCGAAGAAGAGCGTAACAAGGGCGTCGAAGAGCTTCTTGAAGCTATCCGCCGGTACTCCAAGTGAATGCATCCAGGTAAACACGTATGAGCAGGACCGACATCGATTACACACACGACCACGTGTTTCTAGGCTCAGCGCACGATGAGAATGCCAAGCGTACGCTTTGGGTTGTAGCACTCACGGTGGTAATGATGATCGGGGAGATCACCGCCGGCTATATCACGGGTTCGATGGCGTTACTGGCCGATGGCTTCCACATGGCAACCCATGCCGGCGCATTGGGCATCGCGGCGGCCGCTTACGGATACGCAAAACGCCACGCTACCAGCCAGCGCTACAGTTTCGGTACAGGAAAGGTTGGAGACTTGGGCGGGTTCGCCTCGGCGCTGATTCTTGGCATGATTTCGTTGGGCATTGGCGTTGAATCGTTCATGCGTTTGTTGCAGCCAACACCGGTTCAGTTTGGCACCGCGACCCTCATCGCCGTTGTCGGTTTGCTCGTCAACATTGTCAGTGCCCTGCTGCTGGGTCATGGGCATGGGCATGGGCATGGACATGGACATGGGCACGACCACGATCACCCTCATGCCCACAACGGAAACGACAACAACTTGAGGTCCGCCTATGTCCACGTCGTTGCAGACGCGCTGACGTCGATTCTGGCCATCGCTGCCTTGCTTGCCGGTCGATATCTGGGTTGGGTGTGGCTCGACCCGGTCATGGGTATCGTCGGCGCTATCGTTATCGCGCGTTGGGCCTGGACCTTGATGGGGGTAACTGCGGGCGTGTTGCTCGATCAGACCGACGCGCACGTTGCCGAGGAAATCCGCGAACTCGTTGAGAAACCTGGTGGCGCTACCATTACAGACTTGCACGTTTGGAGGGTGGGACCTCAAGCGTGCGCGGCGATCGTCAGCGTTCTAGGTGAAGCCACTGTGAACGCCGAGAGCATTCGTGAGCGTCTCAAAACAGTTCACGAAGTCAGCCACCTGACCGTCGAGTTCCGGCAGACATGACTCAGCGCCTGTCCAGCACAACCTCTATAGGACACACCGATGCCGCCCGGTAAACGTGAACTGGCTCGGATCGAGCGCCAGTTGATCGTCACGCTCACCGACGCGTGCGAAACAGCAAAGGACGAGATAAAGGGGTTTATTTGGCTCACTCACACCGCTGACCTAAGTGCGTTGGCTGAAACCCTGAAGGTCATCTGGGTGTTCGAAACCCTGGCTGACAGGAAGCGGGCCGAGATTGACGCGAAGGCCCGCATCTTTGAGTTGACGGCGATCGCCTTGAAAGAGGCCAATCTTGACCTGCCTGTTTCAGACCGCAATGTCCGCTTTGACTCGGAGCAAGAGTGCCAACGCACGCACATAGGCGACTGGAAACGTCGCGTGGCTCAACTACATAAAGCTAAGGGGGACTGACCATGGCAAAAGAAATCGAGAATCCTTGTATCTCGGTTTGCCAACTCAGTGGTGATCTGTGTGTGAGCTGCGGGCGGAATAAGGAAGACATCAGAAAGTGGAAGCGCATGAAGCGGCCCGAAAAAATGGCCGCTGTGCAAAGGGCGAATGCGCGCTTAAAGGGATTGAAGAAAGCACATGGATCGCCATTCCCCCCGAGTTAAAACCGCTGCAATTTTGAAGGTCAGTCAACTCGGGTATTCCTCAGCCTCAATGCATTGAAAACTACCGACGCGGAACTGACGCTCATGGCTATGGCAGCGATCATTGGCGACAGGAGGTGCCCCGTCAATGGATAGAGCAAACCAGCGGCAAGAGGTATACCCATTGAGTTGTAGAGAAAAGCAAAGCCCAAATTCTGGCGCATGTTTTTAACTGTGGCGACCGAAAGAGCTCGTGCTCGTAAGATCCCCATCAGGTCACCTTTGACCAGCGTGAGTTGCGCGCTATTCATCGCCACGTCAGTCCCCGTTCCCATGGCTATCCCCACATCTGCTCGCGCCAGGGCCGGAGCATCGTTGATACCGTCACCTGCCATGGCCACTTTTCGCCCGTGTTGCTGTAGGTCTGCCACCAGACGTTCCTTGTCTTGGGGTTTGACTTCACCGTGGACCTCTTCAATCCCCATCTCCCTGGCGACAGCCCGAGCGGTAGTAAGCCCGTCCCCAGTAGCCATGATGATTTTCACGTTGTGAGCCTTAAGCTTGGTGACGGCCTCTTTTGAGGTTGGCTTGATCGGATCTGATACGGCCAACAAACCTGCCAATGCGCCGTCGACGGCGAGGTAGATAATACTGATGCCGTCAAGTCGCAACACCTCAGCGCGCTCTTGTAGGGAGTTGGTGCTCACGCCTGCGGCTTCCATCAACGCTGTGTTCCCCAGCTGGAGCTTCTTGCCATCGACAACGCCACTGACGCCGATACCCGAATCCGACTCAAAGGATTCGGGCTTGGTGAGCTTTATGTTCTCGGCTCGGGCGTGATCGACGATCGCATGTGCTAAAGGATGCTCACTGCCCTGATCAAGGCTGGCAGCCAGGTGAAGGACGTCGTCGGGATTGAAGGTGGGAGTGGCCTCCACGCTGTGAAACACGGGCCGTCCCTCTGTCAGGGTGCCTGTCTTGTCGACAATCAGCGTGTCGATTCTGCAAAGGCTTTCAATTGCACTGGCATCTCTGAACAAAACACCCATGCTGGCTGCTTTACCTGTCGACACCATGATCGACATAGGCGTAGCAAGTCCCAACGCACAGGGACAAGCGATGATCAGCACGGCGACAGCGTTGATTAGACCAAACACCCAACTGGGCTCAGGGCCGAAAAGCCCCCAACCGATAAATGTCATTATCGCAATCGCGATAACACCCATCACGAAGTAGCCGGCAATCGAGTCGGCCATTCGTTGCATCGGCGCCTTGGAACGCTGAGCTCTCGCGACCATCTGTACGATCTGGGACAGCATGGTTTCGGCACCGACCTTCTGGGCCTCCATCACCAGGCTCCCATGCGTATTCAGCGTGGCGCCGATCAGGCTATCTCCAGCTTTCTTCATTACCGGGACTGGCTCGCCAGTGAGCATCGACTCATCCACCGCACTTTCACCCTCAAGTACCGAACCATCAACTGGCACCTTTTCACCCGGTCTGACCCGTAAGTGGTCTCCCAGGTGCACATGTGTGAGAGGAATGTCTTCCTCCTGGCCATCGGCATTGATCCGGCGTGCAGTTTTGGGCGAAAGGCCGAGAAGAGACTTAATGGCGGCGGAAGTTTGTGATCGGGCTTTGAGCTCAAGGATCTGGCCAAGCAACGTGAGCGAGATGATGACCGCTGCCGCTTCGAAGTAAACGCCGATACGTCCATCTTGCATGAAATTGGAGGGAAAACTTTGGGGGAAGAGCGTTGCTATGACGCTGTACAGATAAGCTGCGGCGGTGCCCAACCCAATCAGAGTCCACATGTTGGGACTGCGATTTTTAACCGAGGCCAGTCCCCTTACAAAAAAAGGCCATCCTGCCCATAAGGTCACGGGTGTCGCCAGAGCGAACTCGATCCAGTTTTGAGCCGAACCATGAAGAAGTTGTAACGAGTGACCCGCCATCGCGAGCACGGTTACGACCACGGTTAAGGGCAGCGACCACCAGAAGCGGCGATTGAAATCCCGGAGTTCAGGATTTTCTTCTTCATCAAGCGCCGGCATGACAGGCTCTAGTGCCATGCCACATTTAGGACAGTTACCGGGGCCGGTCTGCCGTATTTCAGGATGCATCGGGCACGTAAATTCAGTGCCCGTTTGTACCGCAGACTCCGGCGTTGTGCTGCCTGACTCGTTGCGCACCACGTGGCCACTGTAGCGCTCAGGGTCCGCTCGAAACTTCTCCTGACATTTCAGGCTACAGAACCGATACGTCTGTCCTTGGTAAGTCTCAGCAAATTTACTCGACGAAGTGACTGCCATTCCACACACCGGGTCATGTAGATCAGCATCATCCCGGGAAGCAGCATGGGTGTGATTATGGTCGTGATGGCCAGAGGTGGTAGGCATGTCTATTCCCCTTGTAAGGTGCTACTAGAAATGAGCATATTCAGTACAACGCTGATTTGCGGCTCCACAGTGGTGCGGTGATGTTTCCGCACGGACCCCGGCTGAGAAGCGTTGCTATGTTACTTGCGACTTAGCGTAGCCAACTCTTGCGTCGGGCCGGCAGAAACAGCCGACTCCGGTTTATTTCAGATCAAATTCGCCGACCATTCCCGATTGGTAATGCCCCGGCACGTTGCAGGCAAACTGAAGCCCTGCACTGTCGTTGAAGGTCCAGATCAGCTCTTGGGTTGAGCCAGGCTCAATCAGGACACTGTTAGGGTCGTCATGCTCCATTGCGACCATCTTCATTCCGCCCATGCCGTGGCTCATGCCGCTCATCTTCCCGGTACCGGTAGGGCTTAATGTTCCGTTCTTGAACATGCTTGCCATTTCTTTCTGGTGTGCTGCATGAGCAGCGGCTTTGCCGATGTTGAACTCATGCAGCAGCGAACCCTCGTTGCGAAGGACAAAGCGGATTGTTTCACCAGGTTTTACGTCGATGCTTTTAGGCTTGAAAAAAATGTCGCCCATCTCGACCTCTACAGTGCGGGTAACGTCAGAGGCCACACCAGGCTGGCCTATGTCGTCTTGTCCATGCCCAGCATTAGCCATAGCCGTAGCAGCGAAAAAAAGGGTCATTGCTGCGATGAACGGGGTAGCGAGCGTAGTTTTCATGGTGACCTCAGGAATACGTGGGAACATTGGCTATGCTAATGATGCTCAGCTGCCAGCTAACTGACTTGGGCATTACTTCTTTGTCAGTTTTCTAAATAGATACGGCGTCCAATTGACGCCGCAACAAGATGCTGACAAGTACTTATCCTGGGGGCGTTTATTGATGGTTTTCTGAAAGCATCAATTTGTGCTCGCGCTGCATCTGGCGCAAAACGTCGTCAACAATTTTGTCGTGCTTCTCCATCCAGGCTAGATGCTGTTGGGGTGACATTGAGGCATCTGGGTGATCGTTGTGGAGCTGGCTCATGATGTCGCCAAGCATCTTCATGTGTTCTGCCATGTGGACGTGACGCTCTCCTTCAGGGGCTTGTTCAGCTTTCATCAACGTGGCCTCGGCCTTGTCGCGCAAACCTTCCATACGCTCAATCACACGATCTCCGCCGCTTTCAGCCCACACAGAAGCCGAGACCAGTATCGAGCTTACAAAAAACAGCATTTTCAGGTGGTTCATCGGGGTAGCTCCTCATGAGGGAATCCGACTTCCATACGATTCATCGCTCAGAGGTCGGTCGAGCACCAATGAAGTGCTCATGTCTGAACCCTAGCCAGCACTCGCTGACATCTACCTGAAGCCAAGATTACTTTTCTGTCAGTTGCTGGTTGGCTGCCAGTTTTCGTTGCAGACTCCGCTTAACCTTTATCTGAGAACGACCTCATGAGACTTCTTGTCGCTGAAGACGAACCAAAAATAGGTATCTATTTGCAGCAAGGGCTCAACGAGGCCGGGTTCAATGTCGACCGTTTCACGAATGGAAAAGAGGCGCTTCAGCACGCTTTGAGCGAAGCCTATGATCTGCTGATTCTCGACGTCATGATGCCGGGTTTGGATGGCTGGGAAGTCCTGCAGAAGGTGCGCGCTTCCGGGAAAGACGTCCCGGTGCTTTTTCTCACCGCCAGAGACCGCGTTGAAGACCGAGTGAAGGGACTTGAACTCGGTGCGGATGACTATCTGATCAAACCCTTCGCGTTTTCTGAATTGCTTGCTCGAGTCAGAACGCTGCTGCGTCGCGGTAGCAGCGCACCTTCGCAAACCTTTATGAAACTGGCTGACCTTGAAGTGGACCTGCTCAAGCGTCGAGCCATCCGAGGAGGCAAACGCATAGACCTTACGGCCAAAGAGTTCGCGTTGCTTGAGCTTCTGCTGCGTCGTCGAGGGGAGGTGCTGCCAAAGTCTCTTATCGCCTCCCAGGTTTGGGATATGAACTTCGACAGCGATACCAACGTTATCGAGGTTGCAGTGAGACGGCTCAGGGCCAAGATAGACGACGATTTTGAGGTCAAGTTGATTCATACCTCAAGAGGAATGGGTTACATGCTCGATGCACCAGATTCGGAGTCGTGATGAACCGGATGTCCCTGACGACTCGTATGAGTCTGATGTTTATGCTCGCGGTAACGGCCGTGCTCACGGTCGCCGGACTCAGTTTCAATAACCTCAGCCGGCATCATTTCAAGATGCTGGATCAGCAGGCATTGTACGAAAAACTCCACTCGACCCAGCGGATCTTGTCCGGGCTGAGCAACATCGATCAATTCAGCGAGGCTAAACCGGAGTTAGAAGCGCTGCTGGGCGCACACCGTGATTTGACTGCGCTTATCATCGATGGCGACGGCAAGGTGCTGTTTGCGGATCCCGGCCCGGTCGACGTTCCGAAGGCGTTTCGAACAACCACAAACACAACCGTCTGGGAATGGCGGGAGCAAGAGCAGATGTTCCGTGGTGTGACTGCGCAATCCGTAGTGACGGGACAAGAAAGGCCATTAACTGTCATGTTGATTTTTGACGTTACGCAGCATATGTCCTTTTTCGAGACGCTCGAACGATGGTTTTGGATAGGGTTGGTGATCAGCGCATTGGTCAGTGCTGCACTCGGCTGGATGGTAGCTAGCAGTGGCATGCGGCCTATCCGCCAGGTCACATGGGTTGCTGCCTCCATGTCAGCAAAATCACTCAAGGAGCGTATTCCCCTGGCACCCGTTCCGAAAGAGCTTCAACAGATGGTGTTGTCGTTCAACGCCATGTTATCCAGGCTCGACGATGCATTTGTCCGGTTATCCAACTTTTCGGCAGACATTGCCCACGAACTACGGACCCCCGTGAGCAACTTGATGACCCACACTGAAGTGGTGCTTTCGAGAAAAAGAAACATCGAGGACTACGAAGACAATTTGTACTCCAATCTTGATGACTTGAAGCGCATGAGCCGGATGATTGATGACATGCTTTTTCTGGCGAAATCTGACAATGGTCTAATTACGCACGAGAGCAAGCCAATAGACCTGGTGGCTGTCGTGGAAAAATTGCTTGAGTACTACCGCCTGTTGGCTGATGAACGAGGGATCGAGCTCAAGGTTTCAGGACGGGGGAGCGTGCGAGGTGATGTTCTTATGCTCCACCGAGCGATTTCCAATCTGCTCTCAAATGCGCTGCGCTACACCTATGAAGGGACGTCAATCAGTGTCGATATTCAGCACAAGGATGCGTCGGTAACGGTTGTCGTGGAAAACTATGGTGAGCCCATTGCCCCCGAACACCTTGAAAAGCTGTTTGATCGTTTTTATCGCGTGGACCCAGCGCGGCGAGAAGGAAGTCCGAGCAACGCAGGGCTAGGTCTGTCAATTACCCGATCAATTGTCGAAGCGCACAATGGCAAGATCTGGTGTACGTCAGGCGACGGGAAAACGGCTTTTCATCTTGAGTTTCCGGCCGTCGATTCCACGGTTAGCTGAGCGACAAAACATTGGGACCAACGACGTCTTGGCGTTCTGCGTTTGCTACGCCTCTGCGGATTTTTCAAAGTGATTGAGCTCCCCTGTCCTGCGGTACGCCGTGTCTTTTCCAGGTCTTGCTACGCTCAACGATTAGATGCCAAACATCGGATCAAGCTGACTGAAATGTAATCGAACAGTTTGTGATCGTGTGGCATCGTGTTCTCGCACTGTGACGTTAGGGCTAGCGAGTTTCTCCTGTTCAACCTGGCGAAGAGGACGGGGGCTCCAAGTTAATCAACAGTGGTTTTTAAAGAAATTAAAAACTAGTTCCTCCCAAAAAACCTCGAATCAACAGCGCTTGCTGTGAGGAGTCTTGCATGTCATTCCTTAAAACTACGTCCGTGGCTGTTGCAATCACTGCTGGTTTGCTTCTGAGTGCAGTGGCCCAGGCACATCCAAAACTACTTTCTTCCACTCCGGCAGAAGGCTCGGATGCGGCGGCTCCGTCGAAAATCGAACTGCATTTTTCTGAGAATCTCACCACTCAGTTCTCCGGTGCAAAGCTGATCATGACCGACATGCCAGGCATGCCTAACTCACCCATGGGTGTAAAGGCCGCCGTCGCTGCTGGTGGTGATCCGAAAACCATGGTGATTACGCCGGCTGCACCGCTGACCACCGGCACCTACAAAGTTGAATGGCGTGCAGTGTCTTCGGACACCCACCCGATCACCGGCAACTTTTCATTCAAAGTGAAATAATCCATGAGCGACTCATTAAATATCGTGGTTCGCTTTGCTCTCTATTTTGACCTGATGTTGTTATTTGGACTGGCCATATTTGGCTTGTACAGCCTCAGGGGAAAGGAAAGGGTATCGGGCACGGTCTTGAACTTTGAGTCGCTTCTCTACGGTACTTCTGTTGCAGGTGTAGTTCTGTCCCTTGCTGCGATGTTGTTGCTTGCAAAAGCAATGAGCGGTGTATCGGAGCTTATGGAGCTACATCACCACATTTTTGAAATGGTCATCATGGGCACCGACGTTGGGCTGACCTGGATGGTTCGGATAGCCGCCTTGGTGGGGGCAATTCTGGGCGTCGCGTTGAATAAACGATATCCGACACCCAGCCTCTGGATCGTCACCGTCTGTGGAGCAATCGCGTTGGCCACGCTAGCCTGGACGGGGCATGGTGCCATGGACGAAGGCAGCCGCCGCTACTGGCATTTTCTCAGCGACATTTTCCATTTATTAGCGGCAGGTGGCTGGTTGGGTGCTCTAGCGGCCTTCGCTCTACTGCTACGGTTGAAATCGCTGAAGGGTGAGGAGGAAGCACGTATTCTTGCCCGCGTGCTGACTGGCTTTGAGTCGGCCGGCGGTGTGATTGTTGCGATCATAAGCGTTACGGGAGTAGTAAATTACCTTTTCATCGTCGGTCCCAACCTTGATGAGGTCATGCTCAGTACCTATGGCCAGTTGCTGTTTTTGAAGATCCTGCTCTTTGCCGGGATGATCGTTTTAGCGACGCTGAACCGCTTTCACTTAAGCCCGCTATTGGAGCGCTCGGTTCGCAATGGTCAATACTCTGTAGCGGTCAATGCCTTGCGCCGCAGCATGAAATTCGAATTCCTGATGGCAATCCTCATCATCTGTCTTGTCGCATGGTTAGGCACGCTAAGTCCTGAAATGGAAATGAGCGCGCAATAGAGGTTTCTGGCAGCTAACCCAGAAGCCTGGAGCGTGATTGTTAGCACCATTTCTACTGGCTACACTTCAGCCCATGACACGCTGTCTACGGCTTTGCCTGATTTTCCTGATTAGCCTGGCGCTTCCCCTCAGCGGGATGGCGGGTGTTCAAGCGCCGGAGAGCCATGTCCAATGAAACCCTTGGATGGCGGATGACAACATGGGCCAACGCTGCCGCCGTGACATGAAGTCCCCCGAACTCGGTGAACCCCGTAAGCCGAGCAAGGGTGCAAAACAGGCGGTAAGCTGCACATTTCAAAGCGGCAATGAATTTACCCTGTCGCACGGTTAAGCACTTTGCGTCAGAAATTTAATAAGCACGGAGGTGTCGGTGGTTCAATAATGATAACTGAGCACGGTTAACTTAGAGCTATTACCATCGATTTTCCCACATGTCGCCGCATGCGGTTTTAATGGGATGGCAAATTTGCGAACCACAGGACAATCCTAAGGCACGCATCCTGAAATAAACCAAGATAGCGGACTTTATTGCACAATGACGATTCTCACCTCGTACAATCTCTACGCACATGGAGTCTTTTGCCGCGTTAACTACGATTCGACAATGATTCAATGATGCGACATTGCTCTATAACACCACCGTGGCAGCAAACACTCAGTCGTGTCAGTTCGGCTTCTAAACCTCGTAAGTCCTGAATACGGATTCGAACTTGTTGGAGTTGCCCTTGCACTTTCGCATCCACAGCGGCGCAGGAAGCGTCGCGTCGGTCAGCCAGGCCGAGTAGATCGCGAATGTCATCGACGCTGAACCCAAGCGCGCGGCTGCGACGGATAAACAGCAGCCGGTTGCGCTCTTCATCTGTGTAAAAGCGATAACCCGACGGTGATCTTCCAGCAGAAGGCAGCAGCCCTGACTGCTCGTAATAGCGGATGGTTACGGCTTTGGTATCGGTCAGCTTCGCCAAGGCACCGATCGTGTACGTGGGCGCATTCATTTCTCTTGACCCTATAGTTGCTGGAATCCTCATTCTACTCGCGTCAGGCAACAAGCAAATCCTTGCTCACCGTTCTACCGATCGCCAGGCCTCTGATCGATGAAAACCCTCCCCGCCGATCTCTTCAACTCGAGTTTGGACGCTTTGCTCTGCACATGGCTGCTTACCTTCGTAGCAGAGCTTCTGTGCTGCTCGTCGGCCGCCGCATAGGGCAAGTGCCCTGTGTGCTTTGCTGTGAGGACGGGATGCCGCCTGATATTAGCGTCACGAAATAGGACGCCGTTGATGCCAACACCGTAGGCGCGAGGGGAAGCAGCATTTCCTATCTACTACCGGCCACTTACTCACTGTGATCACGTTGAACATGAATGGTCGCTGGTGGATGCCTTAAGGCATCGAAGAATCTCTTGACCTTATAGTGGCTATAAGGTGTTCACTCTCGCCATGAAAAGCGGAGAGCGTTCTCATGAAAAACTGTTGCGGTGACGAGCAAGCACCAAAAAAGCCAGCGGGCGTGGACGTTTTTGACCCTGTCGCATCCGGGAGCTGCTGTGCGACTTCCGCAACATCGGGTGAAGACGAAACCGATCGAGATCGAACTACCAGTTGCTGTTCTTCTAAGACCTCGGACGTGAATCCTGCGCTTTCAACAACCAAAAGTGCGGATGGCTGCTCTGCTGGAGGCAACGGCGGAAAGACAAGCTGCTCCACTTCATCTCCGACATCTTCTCAATATCCACCTACCGAACCGAACGAGCCCACCACCTCGGTTGTTACCGATGCATGTTGCTCTGCATCTGGAACGGATGGCCCAAGCGCGTGCGCATCCAAAGTGTCATCAGCCGTTGTCAACGACACGGCTCGCTTGAGTCGTTTCCGGATTGGGCAAATGTGCTGTCCTACCGAGCAGGCGATGATTGAGGGCAAGCTTGCAAAGATGCCTGGAATTCAGAAATTGGAATTCAACATGATGAACCGTACTCTAGGTGTCTGGCACGAATTGCCACATACCCTGGGAATCGAAGCGGCCGTGTCATCGCTTGGTATGCAGGCGGAACCGTTGAATGGCGCGGTCGACGTACCAGGCGCGGATAAGCAGCAAAGCCAGTTTGAAGCTGAATCACTGCGCAAAAGCACCTGGTGGCCGTTAGCGCTGTCTGGTATTGCTGCGGTAGGCGCGGAAATTTTGCATTTCACCCAGGCAGCCCCCGAATGGGTGATTGCTGCTGTAGCTTTAATCTCGGTAGCACTCTGCGGGCCCGCGACTTACAAGAAAGGTTGGATCTCTCTCAAAAATTTCAATCTCAACATAAACGCGTTGATGAGCATTGCGGTGACGGGAGCGGTCCTGATTGGGCAGTGGCCAGAAGCGGCGATGGTCATGTTTTTATTTACTGTTGCCGAATTGGTTGAGGCCAAGTCGTTGGATCGTGCACGCAATGCGATCAAAGGACTGATGGACTTGACCCCAAATCATGCAACGGTGCGCCAGGCAGACGGCAGTTGGCTGGACGTAGATGTCAAAACCGTCCAGATCAGCTCCTTGGTTCGAGTTCGCCCCGGCGAGCGCATTGGTCTGGATGGCAACGTGATCTCCGGCAACTCTACCGTAAACCAAGCCCCTATCACCGGGGAAAGCTTGCCCATCGAGAAAGCTGTCGGTGACCCTGTTTATGCCGGCTCGATCAATGAGTCCGGTTCCTTCGAGTACCGCGTGACGGCTGAGGCCAGCAATACGACACTGGCCCGGATTATTCATGCTGTGGAGGAAGCCCAAGGTTCACGCGCCCCGATCCAGCGGGTCGTCGATAAGTTCGCCAAGGTTTATACGCCATCGGTGTTTTTCTTCGCCCTTGCCGTTGCGATATTCCCGCCCCTGTTTATGGCCGGATTATGGGCTGACTGGATTTATCGGGCGCTGGTGCTTCTGGTAGTCGCTTGCCCTTGCGCACTGGTGATTTCGACCCCGGTGACCATTGTAAGCGGCCTCGCGGCAGCGGCGCGAAAAGGCATTTTAATCAAGGGCGGGGCGTACCTGGAAAGCGGTCGCAAGATCACCCATCTGGCCTTGGATAAAACTGGGACCATTACCCATGGCAAGCCCGTACAGACCGATTTCCTGCCTCTAGCTGATGGATTATCTAGAGATTATCGCATTGCCGCCGCGAGCCTTGCCCAACGTTCGGATCATCCGGTTTCGCGGGCTATTGCCAAACAAACGGCCCAGCAATCGCTGCGGTTGCTGGAAGTGGATAACTTCGAAGCGCTGCTGGGCCGAGGGGTCCGCGGCGAGATCGAGGGTAAGCGCTACCAGTTGGGTAACCATCGTTTGTTGGAGGAGTTGGGGTTCTGCTCACCTAATACCGAAGCCGCCCTGGGCCACCTTGAGCGGCAAGGGAAAACTGTAGTCATTCTGTCCGATGACAAACGGGCGCTGGCGTTGTTTGCAGTCGCCGATACGGTAAAAGCCACCAGCCGAGCCGCAATCGAGGAGCTTCACGCGTTAGGTGTGAAGACTGTGATGTTGACAGGGGACAACCCACATACCGCGCTGGCAATTGCCGCGCAGGTAAACATTGACGAGGCCAAGGGCAATCTCCTACCGATCGATAAGCTCAAAGCCATCGAAGCCTTGATCGATCATAAAGGCACCGTCGGCATGGTCGGTGACGGAATAAACGATGCCCCTGCGCTTGCTCGGGCTGATGTGGGCTTCGCGATGGGGGCAGCTGGCACCGATACGGCGATCGAGACTGCTGACGTAGCAATCATGGATGATGATTTGCGCAAGATTCCTGCCTTCATTCGTCTCTCCCGCCAGACCGGAGCAGTACTTACGCAAAACATTGCGCTCGCGCTGGGCGTTAAAGCCATCTTCCTAGCCGTTACGCTCACTGGTCACGCTACGATGTGGATGGCGGTATTCGCGGATATGGGGGTAAGCCTGTTGGTAGTACTGAATGGCCTGCGCTTGCTGCGCAAATGATACGGACACGATGCCTGCTTTGCTGTTCCAAGACCTGGATCCCAGTGGGTGATACCGCACGAGCAAGAGTCAGTGCTTTTCAAAAAATACCAGTTTCAGATGTACTGGAACGGTTACTACGGAATAGCCAATGAACGGTTTCCCAATGACAGCTCGTGTACAGCCGCCTACTTTGTGGTGGGGAATTGCAGCGGTCCTGGCGTTGATCGATCAAAGTCTAAAGCTTGGCGTCGAGCACCTTTATGAGCTGGGCTCATCGGTCGCCGTAGGCTCATTTTTCAACATAGTGCATGCACGCAATACCGGCGCCGCGTTCAGCTTCTTGGCTGACGCTGGAGGCTGGCAGCGTTACCTTTTCGTTGTTGTTGCGCTAGCCGTAGCATTGACGCTCGTCGCGATCCTTCAACGGGAACGTCACTGGAGCGAAGCCTTGGGCTATTGTCTCGTTTTGGGTGGGGCTGTTGGCAATCTTATCGACCGTTCTTTGCGAGGCTTTGTCGTGGACTATCTGGATTTTCACTATCAAGGCTGGCACTGGCCCGCGTTTAATCTCGCAGATATATGTATTGTCAGCGGCGCATCGTTTTTATTGGTCATAAGCGTGATTAGCCCCGCGTCGCCAAGCAAACGTTGACGATGGAGCGCCACCTTCCAGTACGTGTCCTAAGGTGGTCTGGTCGCGCATGGCTAACGCCTGGGTTAGCGGTTTTTGCTGGGCATGCTGGTCATCAAGATTGGCATCAGCATCAGGCTCACCAAATAGCTATAGGTATCGACGTGCCTGTAACAGTGGAATGCCTGCCGCGTCAGCACACCGAGTTTGCAGTGTTTATTCCAGCCGGTGTTCGGCATCGAATCAGCGGAGCCCTCATCGTTTCAATCTACTTGGACGTCTTGGCAGAAGAGGGCCAGGTTTTGCCGAAGACCATGACGCCGATTCCGATCAATATCGCCCCGGCTGACGCCGCACTAATTGCTGACTCCTTGAAGGCAGGCGCGGGAGACACTCGGTCCGCAGTGCGAAAAGCCCTACAGATAACCGATGCACCTCCAGTCGCCGATCCTCGCCTGGCAATAGTCAGCACGGCCATTTACCAGGGCATGGTACGACGTGAAGAGTTGGCAGCACTGGTACACCTGTCCCCAACTCGATTCTCGCATTGGTTCGTGGAACAAACCGGTTTGCCGCTGCGTAGCTATGCTAAATGGCTACGACTGACCCAAGCTGTTCGACATCTGGCATCCGGAGAACCTATAACCACCGCTGCGCACGCGTCAGGCTTCTCCGACTCAGCCCACTTTTCCAGAACCTTTCGCTCGCTGTTGGGTATAGATCCCTCATCGGCGCTCGCCGAAGTGAGCTTGCATTAAGCGACTAGGTTAGAGGCTTGCGGCCTTAGCTACAGGCCGCTCGCCGATTGGAATAGTTAAGCTTTTAGAGCCAGGATTCGACGTGCGCCGTTCAAAACGATCAGGCCAACGACCGTACCAATCACCAAGTCTGGGTACGGAGACCCTGTCCAAGCGACCAATGCTCCTGCAGCGATTACGCCAACGTTCGCAATCACATCGTTGGCTGAGAAAATCCAACTCGCTTTCATGTGTGCTCCTCCTTCGCGGTGGCTGTAGATCAGCCACAGGCAAGTGACGTTTGCCACCAGCGCGACGGCGCCTATCCCCATCATCAGCATCGATTCAGGTTCACTGCCATAGAGAAAGCGTCGAGCAACTTCCAAAAGCACACCCAAAGCTAGAATGATCTGAAACATACCTGCCAGGTGTGCTGCACGTACTTGCATTCCCGCGCTGCGGCCGACCGCAAAGAGGGCCAGCCCGTAAACGGCCGCATCAGCAAACATGTCCAGCGAGTCGGCAATCAGCCCCGTCGATTGGGCAATCAGGCCAGCACTCATTTCGGCGAGAAACATTGCACCATTGATGCCGAGCAATATTTTTAATGTGCTGGCTTCCTTTGAAGCGTTTTGCTCTTCATTGGCACTGTTGGCTGATACGGACTCTGGGCTGATGGGCTGCGTATCTAATAGCCTTGCCCCCAAGCCAAGTGACTCCAACTTGGTAGCGATCTGCTCTACGGCCCCTTCGTGAAAAACACTCACCTGTCTACCGGATAGGTCAAAAGAAAGTGAAGCTATTTCCTGCAAGCCATTCAGCGCGAGTCTGATCATCCGTTCTTCGGAAGGACAGTCCATTTTTGGTACTGAAAATTTGCTGATCCATGTCCCTTCATTTAATGGCTTAGCTGCTGCTTCTGGGCCTGCTGAAGCCGGGCCACAGCCACAGGATTTGTCACACGAACTCATGGGGCCGCTCCTCTAAATACACTTGATCCTGTCGATTACAAACCTTCTAGCCGCTATAAGGTCAAGCGAGGATATTCATCATTCGATTGTAGCTCTTTCGTTCAATCCAAACGCCAGCCTGTGACTTATCGTCTTCGCTTCCTAAAAGGAGGTGAGCGATGATCATTATTTTCCGATACGTCATACGTTGGATGAGCTATCCGCTCATATTTGGTGGCACCGCTGCGTTCATGGTTTGGGCGCTTTACACCGGGATTCCGCCATGGCCCACAACACTCCTGATCGCTATTGTGAGCTTGTTCACGATCGCCGCGCTGGAGCAATTCCAACCCTTTCGTCAATCCTGGCTCGAAGATCATCAAGACACCTCGACCGATTTATTGCATATGCTGGTCAACCTTTCTGTCATTCAGTTCACTGCTGAAGTCCTCGCCAAGCTTGGCGATGCGGTGCCGGCATCAGTTCGCCTTTTTCCCAGCGAGAGTCCCCTCTGGTTACAGCTGGTTCTGGTCGCAACCGTCCTCGATTTAAGCCTGTATGTCATGCATCGCATCAGCCATCGGGTGCATTGGCTGTGGCGTATGCACATGATTCATCACAGCGCTGATCGCCTTTATTGGATGAATGGGGAGCGCAGACATCCGCTGCATGCGGCGCTAATGGCCGGACCGGGGCTGGTGGTTCTGCTCGCCTCAGGTGCGCCGTCGGCCGTTATCGCGACTTGGTTCAGCATCTTGACCGTTCATTTAGCCTTCCAGCATTCGAACCTGGACTACTCGTTGGGCTGGTTACGCAACGTGATTGGAGTCGCCGAGACACATCGCTGGCACCATAAGCGAGAGTTCGAAGATGCCCAGGTCAACTTCGGAGAGTTTTTACTTATTTGGGATCACCTATTTGGAACCTTCTATGACGCAGCAAACAAGCTCGGTGATGCGCAGGTAGGGCTAAAAGAGCGAGACTTTCCAACAGGCTATCGTGCGCAGCTAATCGCGCCGTTTAGGCGCAAGCCTCAGAACCATATGATCTGAAGTTGCGTACCACGAAACGCCTATTCGCGCATTTACTGCCATGTGTTGTAGGGTAAGCGTCCAGCCAACACACCTTCCGAACTCCAGCATTAAGGGCGATGGTGTCCGCGTATTTTTAAGCGGACGCGATCGCCCTTAACGTCAGGATTTCCATGCGCCAACGAAGCTCTTACCCGAAACCCTTCAAGGCCCAGGTTGTTCAGGAATGCCTGCAACCGGGCGCAACCCTATCCAGCGTTGCCATCAGCCACGGCATCAACGCCAACGTTATCCGCAAGTGGCTACCGCTTTATCGAGATCAGTCGCCAGCGGCGTTGCCAGCTTTCATTCCATTGAGAGCTACGCCCAAACGGCAAACGGAAGCGTTGGCAGTTATTGAGCTGCCATTTGGCGAGCAATCGATCTCAGTGAAATGGCCAACGTCCGATCCTGAAGGCTGCGCCCGCTTTGTCCGTGGGCTCACTCAATGATTCGCATCGATGCCATCTGGCTCGCCACCGACCCCATGGACATGCGTGCCGGCACTGAAACTGCGCTGGCCAGGGTGATCGCGGTGTTCGGTGCGGCGAAGCCGCACTGCGCTTATCTGTTCGCCAACCGCCGCGCCACTCGTATGAAAGTGCTGGTGCATGATGGGATTGGCGTCTGGCTGGCTGCTCGCCGGTTGAACCAAGGCAAGTTTCACTGGCCCGGCATTCGTAATGGCTACGAGATAGAGCTGGATGCTGAGCAACTTCAAGCGTTGGTGCTCGGCCTACCTTGGCAGCGTGTTGGGGTTGGCGGTGCAATCACACTGCTTTAAAAAGCTGTAATTAGCGCCTTGGCCTACTGCCGCAAGCGACCTGCTTTGGTAAAATCCAGGGCATGACTTCCTCGCCCAATCTCGATCAGATGACCCCCGACCAACTGCGCGCCTTCGCGGCGCAGTTGCTGTCGCAGGTTGATTCTCTCGGGCTGCAAGTCGACAGGATGGGCAAGAAGAACGACCGCGACCAAACCATCATCGAGCAACTCACCCACGAAATCGCTTGGTTCAAACGTAACAAGTTTGCCAAGCGCAGTGAGCAATTGAGCCCTGCTCAAGGCAGCCTGCTCGATGATCTGCTCGACACCGATATCGCGGCCATTGACGCCGAGCTGAAGGCGTTGAATCCGCCGGCTGCGTCGGCCGAGCCACGCAAGCAGCCCAAGCGTGTTCCTTTGCCTGCGCAGTTTCCGCGTACCGTGATTTATCACGAACCCGACAACACCCAATGCCCCTGCGGCTGCCAGCTCCAGCGGATCAGCGAGGACGTCAGCGAGAAGCTGGATTACACGCCGGGCGTGTTCACCGTGGAGCAGCATGTGCGCGGGAAATGGGTCTGCCGCGAGTGTGAAACGCTGACTCAGGCACCGGTTCCGGCCCAGGTAATCGACAAGGGTATACCGACCGCAGGGCTGCTGGCTCACGTGATGGTGGCCAAATTCGCCGACCATTTGCCGCTGTATCGCCAAGAGAAAATCTTTGGCCGCGCTGGCCTGGCTATCGCCCGCTCGACACTGGCGCAATGGGTCGGCCAGACCGGCGTGCAGCTCCAGCCGTTGGTCGATGTGCTACGCGAAACGGTACTTGCCGAAGGCGTGATCCACGCCGACGAAACGCCAGTGCAAATGCTCGCGCCGGGCCAGAAGAAGACCCACCGTGCTTACGTCTGGGCCTACTGCACTACGCCGTTTTCGGCGGTCAGGGCAGTCGTTTACGACTTCAGCCCGAGCCGTGCGGGCGAGCATGCACGTAACTTCCTTGGCCAGTGGGATGGCAAGCTGGTGTGCGACGATTTCGCCGGCTACAAGGCAAGCTTCCAGCAAGGCATCACCGAAATTGGCTGCATGGCCCATGCGCGCCGCAAGTTCTTCGATCTGCACGCGACGAACAAAAGCCAACTGGCCGAACAGGCGCTGCACTCAATTGGCAGCTTGTACGAAATCGAACGGCAAGCGCGGGAAATGACCGACGAAGATCGCTGGCGAATACGTCAGGAAAAAGCGGCACCCATTATCGACGCACTACATACCTGGATGATGGCCCAGCGCGATCTTGTGCCCGAAGGATCGGCTATTGCCAAAGCTCTGGATTACAGCCTCAGGCGCTGGACGGCACTGGCTCGATATCTCGAGGACGGCGCTGTGCCCATCGATAATAACGCGGTCGAAAATCAGATAAGGCCATGGGCACTTGGACGCTCGAACTGGTTGTTCGCCGGGTCACTACGCAGCGGTAAGCGGGCAGCCGCGATCATGAGCTTGATCCAGTCAGCACGCATGAATGGGCATGATCCGTATGCCTATCTCAAAGATGTACTGACGCGGCTGCCGACGCAGCGTGCCAGTGAGATTGATCAACTGCTGCCGCATCGGTGGATGCCCGCCTGAGTCACGCAAGGTGACTTCGGCGGACGCTTACGTTTTACGGGCAGCTATGCTGACTGGTGTGATTGATAGTTCGACTCGATTTTTGAAGTGGGTCGGAGGGACGAATGAATCTTGAGGGCCTAGCCGAACTGCTTTCCGGTGGCGAAAAACTACCTGGATGTGAGCTAGCTCATTCAGACGCCTTGGCACTGGTCGGATTTTACTTCCCTGGACGCGCCTATTGTCTAGTCGCTGACTGGACAGTGGTTGATATAGCGGTCTCCCCCCGTCAGTTAAACGCCGTTGCTAGAAGAGGAGTCACTCCTACTTTGGTCAACGCTTTATGTGTTATCCACGATAGCAAAGGACGTTTCCCTCGCGGTCACTGGGTAAGAACTTCATTGGGGGTTTCGTTCACCCATGATTGCCTGTTCGAGACAAAAAACACCGTTTATGTGTTGATGGGACCCGGTCGAAGGGTACGAACAGACCTGGACGTCGCGCAGAGCCTGTACTGAAAGTCACTGGTGCGCAATGTGGCAGTCATCGACGTTCAGCGTTTTAGGTTTCGTCCGCCTCAGCCATCCCTATATTTTTCCGGTGCTTACCAAGACTTAGTGTTGGCCACGTATCAGCAATCGCCCCCTAGAACTTGGCTTGATAGGGGGTAGCCTGTCTACTTCAGAGGAGCCGAGCGGCGTGCTTGCTATAATTCAAACGAATGGTTCACACCCCCAGAATCCTCGGCGATGGCGGTTGGTTTTCTAAGGTTAAGCGCAAATTCTAGCGGAGTGGCAACACATGACTATGCCCTGCGAGCGTACCCGGAGTATCGTCCAAACAGGCGAGTTCTTGCGTGAGCTGTCCAGAGATCAGACTCTCCCAGAATCTGTTCGTCAGCAGGCAAAACGCCTCCTGCGGCATTACCCAGAACCATGGGTGATCTTTGGGATCGGCTCCTTCGAAGAGCTGCTTCAAACAAAGGGTCCGAGCGATCCAACGCGAGAGTTCGCGATAGTGGTCCACACTCCCCAGTTGAGCTCCAGCACTGACGGATAAGGCTGGAAAAACTTCCTCAGACTGAGTCTATGATAGAGACCATGGTCTGTGGCAATCCGCGATGGTGCTGTCCGCGCTTCAACGCTCCGACCCTCGTGTTGATGAACGGCATAGATTCTTATGCTGTATGCATGTACAGTTAATGGGTTCTTGCGGCCTTACTCATTGCCTAAGTGTTGAAGCCCTTAGGCGGTGTCATGTGCCGAGATAAGCCCTGAAGTTTGTTGGGTAAGGTGTTATTTTCAGTGATTCCATATTGATACTATCGGAACGGAATTCGACCTATGATCACACTGAAAACTGCCATTATTCACAGCTTCAAGAAGCTGGCCAAGACCAGCTTTATCTCCGAGGTGGTCAAGAAGGATGTGGCGCTCGATACTGAAAATCCTGCGTTGCATTTTCTGGTCAATGGCATCCACGGCCTCATCGGCAAAGAAGGCAACAGCGTGGTCTATGGACAGTTTGCCAATGATGACCGTCAGGGGCCGTTTCCAGAGCGCTTCACCGCGTTCGTAGAAGTACAAGATGATGAAGCGCAATTTATCGACTTGACCCACTTGGCAATGGACCAACTGGTGGAGCAAGCCGGTAATCAAGTCTTGTCGACTGGTGGACACATCCTTTGCGCCCAGTACACCTCGGGCGCAACCGACTTTTTCCTGGTCGCCAGCATGAAGGAGCGCGGTGGTATTCAGCTGGACGAAAACTATGTGCCGAAGGAAATTCAAGAGGTCGATCTCAACAAGGTTCAGCAGGCCGCCAGGATCAACTTGGCTAGCTTCGTGGCCATAAAGGCTATGGCTGCTGCGGCCGCTGCTGCGCCTGAGCAGGATGAGGATGACGCGGAGGATGAAGTGGATTCAACCTACCTGTGCTTCATCAGCCGCGGCCGTGATAGTCAGGCATCTGACTATTTCATTTCTGCACTGGGTTGTGCGAAAGGAGTGGCCTCCGGACGCGCTACCAAAAATGCCATTGATAACGTTGCCCGGTTTTTTCGCGACAACAAAGCGTTAAAAAGCTTTGGTTATAAGGCCAAAGAGGCGGTGATCAAATATCTGGAGGAGCAGTTGGCCGCAGGTAAGTCCGCACGCCTGGACGCCATCTGCCACGTCGCTGTCGCACACGTACCCGCTGACTTAGTGGATGAAATCGTTGGGCTGAAAGACTATTTGAATAGTGAGAAACATAAGGTGCCGGACGACTTTACGGTCAATGCGAAATCGCTGAAAGAGAAGACCCGTATCAAGGGGGACGCTGCTAACTGGTCGTTGCAATTCGAGCGTGGAGCGTTAGGTAAGGATCCGGCCGCAGACGTTTACTATGATGAGGGACGGAAGAAGTTGACCCTGTCCAATCTGACTGCCGAACTGGTTGGTGTGATCGAGAAAGAATTGCTGGCTAGGGCTGGCTAAGAATGTTTTCCAATGTGGTAGCTCTCTACCGTACCCTCGGAGCGCCCACCATTGAGGATGGGGTCATCCGCTATGAGGGGAGGCCAACGCCCGACATTATCGGTGCGTTGCGAATGTGTGATGACCTGCCCGCAGCTTATGGCAAGTTCGAGCATTGCTCTGAAGAAGCTGACTCTCTCGATATTGAGTTTCGCTTGCCATCGAACGAGTCGGGCCGGTTCTACGCGAACTTAGGCGAGTTTGTCGCTCGCAATGGCTCATTGGGCAAGGGCCAATTTCCGAGCAACGTGTACATTGTTGAGCTCAGTTGGGCGGATAGTGATGACACCGAACCTTCGGCGATTAAGGCGCTCAGGCGCGTCTGCCGGATGATCGAGCTGCTTGCACTGCTAGCGATCGGCGTCGACAAAGACAGCAGTCCAGATGGTTATAACCTGTTTTTTGCCTTGCCTCCCGATGGGGCTAAGCCTCCGAGAACTTTTCTGTTGCCTACCCAGGTTGACGTCAAGGTTCTTGACTATGAGCTCAACCACCTGAGTTTGTTGGAAGAAATACTCAATCGAAAAAACGAAAACAAGGCGCACCTCTCCGAACGAAAATTGATGATTCGGATGGCGGTGGCGAGCGTCATCGAGAAGTTTGAGAGCGAGCCGAATCTGTTCTTGGTGATCGTGCGGGAGTGGCGGGAGGTCCTCGCCACGTACCGTGCGAATCTGCAAACCTACGTCTATAGCTTCTCGTTTGAGCGGGCCCGGCGCGAGGTGGCCCAGGCTGAAATCGACTATGGCACTAAGCTTAGTGGAGTACTGGGCGACATCGCGGGCAAGATGCTTGCCCTGCCGATATCGTTAGCGGGTCTGGTCGTGCTGGAGAAAACAACCTCAAAATTCGAAGGTTTTATTCTTGTCCTTGGGCTAGCAGTGGTCTCTGTGGTTCTGCTTGCGATCCTGCACAATCAAATGCTGCAAACAGAGCGCCTGCTACACAGTTTCAATGTCATCTTCGATGATTTTAAGGACAAGATAAAAACCTATCCCCCAAAACTTCAGGGCTTGCTCAGGATCACCATCGACCAGGTCGACAAGCAGGGCCGAACGCTAACCAGGACCTTTCGCTTGCTGAAGGGGCTGTCCTTGCTGCCAATCGTCGGGGCCTTGCTGCTGGCCGCGATAAAATACTGGGATGGTTTCGTATGGCTATTGATGACCATCCTGTCGATCGTGTTTTCCGCGCTCAACGTAGCCCCGAACTTTCTCAGCCCGTAAAGGCTTTGCCTCATTTCTATGGAAAATTTTAAGGTGAAATAGGATTAGTAAGTTCAAACTGTTGAATAATGATCCACGCTGCCTACAATTGATCGAGGAAAAAATTTATGCTCGCAACAAACAGATGGCAGCTGAGCACGCAGCATCCTCAACGGAGCTGGAGCGTGCGGCGGTTTTCATAAAGGCTGCGCTTTGCAGGAAATCTGGCTTATCCCTCGGCCACGTCGTTTTCAATCGCTCAGTGATGAACGTTAAGAGATGAAAACCCACCATTTGAAACTCCTGAGGCCATCACAGTTGGCAGTCAGCAGGAGCTTGCCACGTAGTCTACGTAATGAAGGTCCCGCGTCTTACATTAGCGACGAGAAATCCCAGATGAGCGTTGAACTGAATGAGGAGGATATGCGCTTGGCGCTATTCGGCTCCCCAAAACAATCCGACCCCGTAGTACTCGCAAAGCCGCAGCCGAGTCCAACGTCCCGACTAAACTCTAAACCGCTATCACTGAAGCTGAGGGTGACACTGCACGTTACCAAGGACTTCGAAGGCGACGTGAGCGTGTTCATTTATGATGCGAACACGCTGAGTACTCTTATCGCGGAACAAGAGGCTAAAAAAGAAGCTAAAAAAAAGAAATTCAAATATTTCGATGTGGTCTCGGTCAAACCCATCCAGTAACTATCGTGTCGTTAAAGAGCGTGCTTCATTGCACTGCTCTTGCTCCCTATGCAATACCACTGACCAGCCAGTTGTTTTCTTGCAGACATTCGTTTGCATGTAACTTGACCAGTATGCGCCGTAATAGGGACTGGCTGATAAAGTCCAAAAGCAACAACTCCAGCAGTATTAAAAAATACTCGGTTTTTTGAACAAGCGGATGGGGAACTCCACAACACTACATCCGGAATATTTCCGCTATTGCTATCCCATTTTGGTTAGCGGCCACCGCCTTCCGGGTACAGCTATTACCGCATCCCAACTTGACCGCGGTCACTGCTTGAATCATATAAAGCTGTGTGATGGTCAGATTGGTCAGGTGAGCCAAAAATCTAAACGATCTCGGTTCGACTTCACTGTGACGATGCATCGAGAACTGATTTCAGCTCCTGAGCATGCGCACTTTCAGGTGTGGATTCGTGCTGCTGGTTAAGAGAATTCCTGAGAAAAGCCCTAGTAAAGGTAGAGCCACCCATCGGTTGGGGGCATGCCGCAAAAGTTAATTTTGAAAAAACAGGCGAACATTACAGAATTGTAATTTTTCAATCATCTCCCCGTTATCTTCAAATTGCAACGATACAAGTCGGCGACGATACGGGAGCAGAAACTGCTCCCGTAAACAATAATTCCAGCCGAAGAGCTTTCTAGTTCTGCCGAACCTAAGGAGTGATTAATGGATAACAATACGAAATTTTCGATGGCCGCTTTGGCGTTGGTTGTCAGTTCTGGGCCTTCTATAGTGTTTGCGGAGGAAAAGACTGGGGGGTTTATCGAAGACAGCAGCCTTACCGTGCTCAATCGAAATTTCTACTTCAATCGTGATCATCGTAACGGTCAATCAAGCCCCACGGGCAATGGCTACTCCGAAGCTTGGTCGCATGCGATTATCAGTAAGTTCGAATCCGGGTTTACCCAAGGCACTGTAGGCGTGGGCGTCGACGCTTTCGCGATGATCGGTTTGAAGCTTGATACGGGTGACGGTCGTAACGGCGGTCGTAGTTCATTCGATGTGCTACCTGTCAATGGCGACGGCGAAGCTCGAGATGAATACACGAAAGTCGGTGGCGCGGCAAAAGTTCGCGCTTTTGACACTGTGGTGAAAGTAGGTGATGTATTTCCCGCCAACCCTGTCGTGGCTTCTGGCGACTCAAGGCTTTTACCGGAAAGTTTCCGTGGTGTGACCGCTACCAATACCAGCATCGAAGGGCTGACAGTTCAGGGTGGTCGCCTGCATGCTATGAGTCAACCAGTCTCCAGCAATATGCGCGACAACTTCGCAACCTTCTATGCAGGCCCAGTTAACTCACCTTGGGTCGGCTATTTTGGTGGCGACTACAATGTGAATAAGAATATTATCGTTAGTCTTTACTCCAGTCGTCTCAAAGACGCCTGGAATCAATACTATGCTGGCACCGGGTTGAACTACTCCTTCTCTGATGAGCTTTCCGTATTCGGCGGTGTGAATTACTACAAGGCCGTTGACGAAGGGAAAAAACTGCTGGGCGAGTTCGACAACAATATTTGGAGCGCTAAGGTTGGCGTGAAGTATGGCGCACACTCACTTGCACTTTCTCACCAGCGAAATAATGGTAACGACGACTTCGACTATCTGCGTCAGTCGGATTCCATCTTTCTCGACAACTCAATCCAGTACAGCGACTTCAACTCGCCAAAAGAACGTTCATGGATGGTGCGTTACGACCTCGACATGAGCTCGTATGGTGTACCTGGCTTGTCGTTTATGACACGTTATGGTCGTGGCACCGACGCCGACTACTCCAACGCCAACGCCACATACATGCGGCGCGATGCGGATGGAAACCCGTTGACCGATCAGAAACGTTGGGAGCGCGACATCGAAGTAAAATACGTCGTTCAGACAGGCTCCTTGAAAGATATGTCCTTCCGCTTGCGACAAATGAACACCCGTGCAACCGCGTTTGAGTCTGATTTGGATGAAGTCCGTGTGATCGTTGAGTACCCACTAGCGATTCTGTAATACCTGAACGGGATAATTCGTTCTTCACGAATATCCCGTTTTCGCTAGAAAGATTTCAAAAATGTAATTTTTCAATCATCTTCATGTTAACTTGAATTGCTTATAGTGAGTGGGAGTTAATAGGAATCTAGCTAGCGCATCTGGTTGGAGTCCTATAGACAAGTAGCTAGTATGTGAAAATCTGAAACTCATCGCTGTTCAGTTAAAAGCTCCAAGCTCACCTTTAGAAGCTCCTTTGGAAAAAGGTGAATTTTTAAGACGTCCCTCGGGGCGTCTTTTTTATGACCGTTAAAACACGAGCATATAAAAAACGCCCGATACCTCTAAGTATTGAGGTTAATCGAGCGTTATAAATCCCTCTGACAGCAGCATAGCTGCTAGCCGCCTCGTTTACGACACTCTCCAGCCACAGTGTACCTAATTGTATTTAGCTGTCCTTTTGAATCTTCATAGGTCATTGCGGCGGGCACCACTGCGCAGACTTTTGCAGGCCGCACCACACTGATAACCTTCACAACATCCACCTTCATCCCGTACTCGTATTCTTTCGACACAGGGGCGCTTTTCCCCTGGCTAATTGCATACTGCTCCATGGCTTTAGCATTCGCCACCATCATCTTTTCAAAGGCTTTGTCTCCTCCCCCTTCCGCCAGTACGAGAGAGGATAACGTCAGAGCTCCAGCGAAAGTAATAATACTCATGAACTTCATATTTAGTACCTCATATATTAACTGTTACAAGGATATCAATTCGAACATTGCGATGGCGTGGCGGCTAGGTTACGAATGTGTAATAAAGCCGTAAAAAAAACCGCCGCCGGAAACCGGAAGCGGTTTTTTATACGCAGTACTACTACATTTTACCTGTCTCATCTTTAGCATCACTTGAAACCACGGGAACGCTCTTCCCTTCTCTAGCAACATATGCCTCCATTGCCACATCTCGCGCCGCCATCATTTTTTCGAAGGTTCTGTCCCCCCCACCTTCGGCTAAAGCAACTGAAGAAAGGATTAAAGCACCCGCAAGAGCGCAGATTTGAGCAATTTTCATACTGACACCTCATATAGTTAACGCTAGTAGGGTATCAATTCGAACCTATCAACACGGTGGCGCCAAGATTACAGATTCGTTATGTAGCTCACATAAAAAAGCCCACTATCGAATCTCGATAGTGGGCTTTTAAAACTAAAGAATTATACGGCTTCTATTTTATCGTCTTCGTCTTCGGCTTCTTCCTCGTCTCGGCGGTGCGCCCATTGATAAAGCGCAGGCAATATCAGCAGGGTCAACGCAGTTGAGGATAGGATGCCCCCGATCACCACGGTAGCCAGGGGTCTCTGGACCTCTGCCCCCGTTCCGGTGGCCAGTGCCATCGGAATAAAGCCAAGAGAGGCCACCAGAGCTGTCATCAACACTGGGCGCAAACGGGTAAGAGCCCCTTCATTGATTGCGGAACTCAACGAATGTCCTTCCTCCCGAAGATTGCGGATGAACGCAATCATCACCAGACCATTCAGCACCGCCACGCCCGACAACGCGATGAAACCAACACCTGCCGAGATCGACAGCGGGATGTCTCGGAGCCATAAAGCCATGACTCCCCCCGTCAATGCGAATGGAATACCGGTGAACACCAATAGGCCATCCTTGAGGTTGTTGAACATCATGAACAAGAGTGCGAACACCAAGAGCAGGGCCACCGGGACTACAATCTGTAGTCGCTTGGCAGCGGATTGGAGCTGCTCGAACTGTCCTCCCCAGTTGGTCCAGTAACCGGCCGGGATCTGCACTTCTTTATCAATGGCGCTACTGGCCTCCTGTACAAATGAGCCGATATCACGCCCACGCACGTTGGCGCTGACGATCACCAGACGTTTGCCGTTTTCACGACTGACCTGGTTAGGTCCCAACACTAGATCGAGGCTAGCCACCTCTGAAAGAGCAATAAACCCGATCTGATCGGCATTGGTGTTAAGCAGCGCCGGTACCGGGATTAGCAGTGTGGACAATCCCTCGAGATCCTTACGCATGGCGTCGGATAAACGCACCACCATGTCGAATCGGCGGTCTCCCTCATACATCGTACCGGCTTGACGACCACCGACCGCCACCGCAATGGTGTCTTGTACGTCGCCAACGTTCAGTCCGTAACGGGCGGCTTTGTCACGGTCGATGTTGATGGTCAGTACCGGCAGTCCCGACGTTTGCTCGACTTTGACCTCGGAGGCACCATTGATCTTCTGCATGGACGCGGCAATTTTTGCAGCGGTGCTGTTAAGCACCGCCATGTCATCACCGAAGACCTTGACCGCCACATCACTGCGCACGCCTGAAATCAGCTCGTTAAAACGCAATTGAATAGGCTGAGAAAGCTCATAGTTGCTTCCGGGCATTCCGGCTGTAGCTTTTTGGATATCAGCTACCAACGCCTCTCTGGATTTATTCGGATCAGGCCATTGATTCTTCGGCTTGAGCATCACGTAGCTGTCAGAGATGTTTGGTGGCATTGGGTCTGAGGCAATTTCTGCTGTACCAGTACGAGCAAACATCCGCTTGACCTCCGGTACCTTTGCTAACACAAGTCTTTCCAGACGTTGCTGCATTTCTACCGATTGCGTCAGGCTGGTACCTGGTACACGCAGTGCTTGTAACGCGAAATCCCCTTCACTGAGGCTCGGCACAAACTCGCTGCCCATTCGACTGGCGACCACACCGCACACCGCGATAACGGCTAGTGCTATGGCGAATGCCATTGATCGATGGCCCATGACCCATTCTAGCGCTGGCGCATACACCCGACGGGCGCCACGCATGATGATGTTCTCTTCTTCCTTGACCTTACCGGTGACGAACATCGCAATCGCCGCCGGGACAAAGGTCACCGACAACAGCATCGCGCCGAGCAAGGCAATCACCACAGTAAACGCCATCGGGTGAAACATTTTTCCTTCGACGCCGGTGAGGGCAAAAATCGGTAGGTACACGACCATGATGATCAACTGGCCGAAAATCAGCGGTCGGCGTGCTTCCTTGGCCGCCGCGAACACTTCGTGAAAGCGTTCGGAGCGGGTGAGGATGCGTCCGTGGTGTTGCTGTGCATGGGCCAGACGACGGATGGCGTTTTCGACAATGACCACCGCGCCATCAACGATGATGCCAAAGTCCAACGCTCCGAGGCTCATCAGGTTGGCGCTGACCTTGTTGGTGAACATGCCAGTGAATGTGAATAGCATCGCGAGCGGGATCACCATGGCAGTGATCAGAGCGGCGCGAATGTTGCCAAGGAACAGGAACAGAATCGCGATTACCAGAATCGCACCTTCAATCAAGTTCTTCTTAACGGTGGCAATCGCCTTGTCCACCAAATTGGTACGGTCATAGACGGTGACTGCCACCACCCCTTTTGGCAGTGAGCGGTTGATTTGCTCAAGCTTGCTGGCAACGGCCTGGGCCACGGTGCGGCTGTTCTCACCGATCAGCATGAACACTGTGCCGAGCACCACTTCACGACCGTTTTCGGTCGCGGCCCCCGTGCGCAATTCACGGCCGATGTCCACGGTTGCGACGTTCTTGACGCGGATGGGCGTACCGTCGACGTTGGCCATGACGATATTGGCGATATCGTCGGTGGTCGCTACTTGGCCGGGTGCGCGAATCAGTAACTGTTCGCCACTGTGTTCGATGTAACCGGCACCGACGTTAGCGTTGTTGCGCTCCAGCGCTGTAACAAGGTCAGTCAGCGTAAGCTTGTAAGCCGCCAAGCGTTTTGGATCAGGCGCAATCTGGTACTCCTTGGCGAACCCGCCAATGGTATTGATTTCGGCGACCCCGGGAACATTGCGCAGCTGAGGTTTTATGATCCAGTCTTGGATCACCCTCAGGTCGGTCGGCGTATAGGGGTTGCCGTCCTCCTTGACAGCACCTTCTTCAGCCTCGACCGTCCACAGGAAAATTTCACCCAGACCGGTTGAGATCGGCCCCATGACGGCTTCCACACCCTCGGGCAGTTGCTCCTTGGCCACCTGCAACCGTTCGTTGACCAATTGTCGGGCGAAGAACAGGTCAGTGCCTTCCTTGAAGATCACTGTGACTTGCGACAAACCCGAGCGTGACAGCGAGCGAGTTTGTTCTAGAGCCGGCAAACCAGCCATTGCAGTTTCGATGGGGAACGTGATGCGCTGCTCGGTTTCCAGTGGTGAAAAACCTGCTGCCCCTGTGTTGATTTGCACCTGGACGTTGGTGATATCGGGAACGGCGTCGATCGGCAGCTTCTGGTAGCTGGCTATACCGAGGCCGGCCATGAGGAGAACCGCGAGCAGCACGATGATGCGCTGCTCGATGGCAAATTGGATCAGGCGTTCGAACATGAGAACCTTCTCGTGGAAGTGGCGGATCAGTGGGCGTGTTCAGCCGAGGCTTTACCCAGTTCTGATTTCAGAATGAAACTGCCGGCAGCGGCGACTTGAACACCGGGCTCCAGGCCCTCCGTGATCTCGACCAGACCCGCCGAACGGCCACCTGTCTCCACTGGCTGAGCTTTAAACCCGTCGTCCGTTCGAACGAAAACAGTTTGCTTGTCCTCGACCGTCTGGATAGCCGCTTCTGGTACTGCGACCTTTGTTTGCCGAGTATCAGTGTCAACCTGCACGGTCACGAATAGCCCGGGACGCCATGCACCTTGTGGATTGGCCAAGGTCACGCGGACCGTGGCTGTACGAGTTTGCTCGCCCAACAAACTGCCGACATAGGCCACGGTTCCAGTGACTTCGGCATTCAGTTCCGGCGCACTGACCGTGACCGACTTGCCCACCAGTACCTTGTTTAAATCCTTTGGCGAGACACCAAAGGTCACCCACACACGCGACAAGTCGGAGAGGGTGAAGGCATTAGTGGTTTCGCTGACAACCTCACCGAGGCCCAAGTGTTTCTCAACGACAACCCCGTCAAACGGCGCACGCAATTCATATCGGTTACCCCCGCTGGTGACCGAGCTGCCACTGAGTACGCTGATTTTTTGTCGAGCATTGCTGAGGGCGATTTCGGCTTCTTGCAAAGCCTGGCGGGCTTGCAGGAAATCCTGTTCGGCAGAGATTTTGTCCTGCCATAACTGTCGCTCTCGCTCGTAGGTAGTACGGGCCAACTCAAGACGACGTTGCGCCGCGGCTTGTTCACTACGCTGATCAGAAATTTGTTGGCTGGCGATCACGGCCAGCAACTGGCCTTTTTTCACCGGTTGACCAAGATTGACATGGACCGACTCGACGACACCGGGTACGCGGGGCACCACATGCGCAGTGCGGTCTTCATCAAAACGGATTTCTCCAGGAAAGGGCAATGAAAGGCTAATACTCTGCGCCTTGGCTTCGACCAACTGGATGCCGGCTGAGCTGATCTGCTCTTCGCTCAGAGTCAAGTGACCTTCTTCCGCTTCGCCTTCGGCGTGTTCGCCCTCGGCCGATTTCTTGCCAGTAGTTTCATCGCCGTGATCGTCATGGCCTTTGCCCTCCTGAGCCTGAGCCTGAGCTTCGGCTGAGGGCACCGATGGGCTGCCCATCCACAACGAGCCGATGCCTATACCCACCGTCAAGGTCAGTGCAGTGACGAGAATTAGTTTTTTATCCATGGAAACTCCCTGCGCAGCCCAGTCGGCAGTCACGGATTACCGTGGTATTGCGATGCTGAGCAGCGGTAAAAAAAGCGTTATATGAAATTCACGGAGTACGAGTGAGAAGGGCGACATCTCCGAAAATTCGCTCGATGCGCACCCAGGCGTCTGTCGCCTCGGCGATAGCCTGGATGTATTGCGTGCGGGCGCTAATCAAGGTGCGCTGAGCATCGAGTACGTCGAGGAAGTTAAACTTGCCCATTTCGAAACCTCGGGTAGCGGTGTCGACGGCACTTTGCGCGGCAGGCAGGATGGTTTGATTGAACGACGCGACTTCAGTGTTAGCCGTCATCCACTGATCCAGGGTGGTCTGGATTTCTGTGCGCAGGCGTAACTCACTGGCGTTACGAAGGTCGCGGGCTTGATCGGTACGGCGGGCAGCGGCTAGTACGTTGCCCTGGTTACGGTTAAACAATGGGATGGGCATAGACAGCCCCACAACATTCACCCGCTCGCGCTCGCGCTCGTCGTATTGGCTCCCGATACTCACGGTGAGGTCGGGAATTCGCTGAGCCTTCTCCAGGCCAAGGGAGGCTTCCCGCTGATCTATTTGCAGTTTTGCCAATCGTAGCTCCGCGGTTTCACCTATGCGATTAAGCAGCAGTGACGAATCCGGTACGGTTGGCATCGACCGGCCTGGATCACCCACAGACACGAATGCAGGCAAAGGCGCGCCCATGACCTGAGCGAGTCGCTGGTAGGCACTGGCCTCATCCCGCTCAGCCCGCCTCAGCTCCAGACGCACTTCTGATAGCTGAACCTCTGCGCGAGTACCTTCAACGGGTGAGGATTTACCACTCTTGATGCGACCTTGAGCTACACGCAAACCGCGCTCGGCGAGCTCAAGTGATTGACGTGATAACAGCAGCCTTTGCTGAGCCGTCGAGGAGCTGTAAAACGCCTGAATGACATCGGCACGCAGAACATTGCGTTTGCGTTCCAATTCAATCCCGGCCGCGTCTTGAGCTCGACTGGCCACCTCGATCCTAGCCCCGCGCTTACCGCCAAGCTCGATCGGCTGGTTGATCATTACCGTCGTAGTGCGCGAGTTTCGCCGAGTATCTTCAGCCTCCCAGGAAACCTCAGGGTTAGGGATCAACCCTGCCTGCTGTCGCTCTCCCTGAGCAATACCAGTCTCCCATTGAGCGGCCGCCAGATCAGGGTTATTGGCAAAAGCAGTTTCAAGCGCCTGATCCATTGTGAGCATTTGAGCGGTCGCCGCAAACAAAGGACTAGTAAAAAGCGCAAGGATCGAAATGAGACCTGCTCTTAGCATGGTCTTATGCGTGATTGGGTGAGCAATAAACTTTCTACACCGAAGTAATTCCATCATTCCTTAAACCTTTAAAACAAAAAGAATTTCCCATGAGGCAAATGTAATTCTCCGCACCTATCAACAAGGTGACTGAAAAATTACAAATACGTTATCCAGCGGAAAAACCTCAATTAATGCATTAGGATGAAGTCAATAAGTGCTCGCGCCAAGAAACAACCCGAAACAAAAAAGGGGCGCCGAACCTAATACTTTGGGAGGTAAAGGAAACATGACGAACCTTGCAAAGCTTTAAAAAGACCATATTGCGAATAAAATTAAAGATGTAGCCAGAATCGAAACGTTTATACAGATTAATAATGCCCTTAAACCATGTTTAACGAGCATCAAATCATTCCGATACATTTACCAGAGGGTGAAATCCTATGCGAATCCTTGTGATAGAGGACGAGCTGAAGACTGCTGAGTACTTACATCAAGGCCTGACTGAAAGTGGCTATATTGTAGACTGCGCATCGACCGGGGCTGATGGACTCCATCTAGCACGTCAGCAAGCTTATGATCTGGTAATACTAGACGTAAATCTACCTGAAATTGACGGTTGGGACGTTCTTGAAAATATTCGGCAGACTAGTAGCACTCGGGTAATGATGCTGACTGCAAGAGGGCGTCTGGCAGACAAAATCAAAGGATTGGATTTGGGAGCCGATGATTACCTGGTCAAGCCATTTGAATTCCCTGAGTTGCTTGCAAGAGTACGCACTTTAATGCGTCGCAGCGAACATATTCCAGTTCCGGAGGTATTAAAAGTCGCTGACCTTGAACTTGATCAAGGCAGACATCGCGCATTCCGCGGAAAGCAACGCATAGATCTGACGACAAAGGAGTTCGCGCTGCTTCATCTGTTGATGCGTCAATCAGGAGAGGTGTTATCTCGCACTCAAATTATCTCTTTAGTGTGGGATATGAACTTTGACTGCGACACAAACGTTGTCGAAGTTTCGATACGAAGATTGAGAGCAAAAATAGATGATCCATTTGAAACAAAATTAATACATACCCTTCGTGGCGTAGGCTATGTATTGGAGGCGAGGAAATGAAACCGGTCAGCCTATCGATGCGGCTGGGGTTGACAGTTAGCATTATGGGAGCGGTACTAGTAGTGCTTTTAGCGATACTAGCTTTTTTAGCGCTTACTCACGAACTTGATTCGCGCGCAAAAAATAGCTTAGAGAAGAAGATGAGTCAGATTGAGCACAGTCTACTGATGGATATTAGTACCCGCGACATGAGTTTAAAACCACACGTGCTATTAGATCAAGTGCTGGGACACGACAATCTTAACCTGACCATCTTTGATGATGACAACATGAGTGAACCTCTGCTGAGTTTTGGAGCAGATATACCTGAAGTATCTACGAATCAAGCCGGAACAGCCGCCAGTAATAAGCTGTCGTACTATTCCCCAGCCGAAGAGTCCGGAATCCACATCCTCACCGCCTCTAAGCTCATGAAATTAAAGGATGGTGAGTTCGTATCGGTCCTACTGTCTATTGATCGCTCGAATGATGAAACGCTATTGAGCGCCTACCTGAGTTCGACCATTGTAGCGGTTCCACTGTTGCTGATTCTGATTGGTATCAGCGCCTGGGCTATTGTGCAACGTGGCTTATCCCCCCTTCGGGAATTCCGGAAAGTTGCAGCAATGGTGTCGGCCCAGGATTTAAGTCATCGACTCTCAGTTGTCAAGATGCCCCAAGAACTCAGTGAGCTTGCTCACGGTATAAACTTCATGCTGCACCGTCTTGACGGCGGAGTTCAACAACTATCGCAATTCTCTGATGACTTGGCGCATGAGCTGCGGTCACCGATTACGAACCTTATGGGGAAAGCTCAGGTAACACTTTCTCGAGAACGCCCGGCAAAAGAGTACAAGGCTGTTTTAGAGTCATGCACCGAGGAACTAGGACGAGTCACCAGAATTGTTTCAGACATGCTTTTCTTGGCCCAAGTTAGTCATCCGGCCGCACTCGTGCCGTTTGAAAGCATTTTACTAGAGGATGAAGCCCTAAAAGTCATCGACCTTTTTTCGCTATCGGCTGAGGAAAAGAGCGTTGGTATAACTGTCAGCGGATGGGGTAAAGTTTTAGGTGATCGGCTCATGATTCAACGGGCTATTTCCAATCTTTTATCAAATGCCATTCGTCACTGCCCAGCAGGGCAGTCCATTGCTATAGCGATTGAAACGCAATCTGAAAAAGTCTCCCTATCAATAAGCAATCCTGGGGTAGGAATTGAGCACCAGCACTTGTTTCACATTTTCGATCGCTTCTATCGTGTGGATAACAGTCGCTCACGAGCTGAAGGTGGTACTGGATTAGGGTTGGCCATTGTCCGATCCATCATGAGCCTGCACCAGGGAATGGCAGAGGTCCAAAGTATGCCGGGCCATCTGACAGTTTTTCAACTTACATTTCCAAAATATAATGCACAAAGCAACTTAAAAGCCCAAAAACAAAAGTAGTGATTTTAGTAAAGCCGTAACTAAAATCACGATAAACAATAGTCCAAAAACGCGAATCCGAAAATGCATAGAGCATAGATAGCGCGGGGTACTTAAAAATCGCAAAGCGAGATCAACTCCCCTTGGTACATCCTGCCAGTCTCCCCAAAAAATGCGTGCAGCATTAAATTGACTATCTGCGCCGTAACACTTCGAAACGATTCCCCATAGATATCAGCCGAGCGGAGCTTGGCTTCTGGCTGAAATAAATGTACGGGAGTCGCGCATTAACATGCCTGCGACATATAGTCGCAAATACTTTTATCGTAAAATGTCCTCCTCCTGTTGACCCTGTAGCAGCTTCAGGCTTGATACTGATCACTTGAGCAATGCGCGGTTTTGAGATTTTTATGATCGAATAGTTCTACATCATTTCTTAGTCGGGCACTTAAATAAACTTCGAAATTTTATTATTCAATTCATATTACATAGGGCGGCACTACCATGCGAATGCTTGTAGTTGAGGATGAGCTTAAAACTGCCGAATACCTGCATCAGGGTTTGACTGAAAGCGGCTATATAGTAGACCGCGCGGCGAATGGTACGGATGGACTTCACCTTGCGCGTCAACAAACCTACGACTTGGTAATACTTGACGTCGATCTACCACAACTTGATGGCTGGGGTGTGCTCGAGCGACTGCGCCAAAGCAGTAACACCCGGGTCATGATGCTAACCGCTCGCGGGCGCCTGGCGGACAAGATCCGCGGCCTGGACCTGGGTGCCGATGACTATCTGGTCAAGCCATTCGAATTTCCGGAACTGTTGGCCCGGGTACGAACTTTAATGCGTCGCAGCGAACAAGTTTCCGTCCCTGAGGTCTTGAAAGTCGCCGATCTGGAACTCGACCAGGGCCGCCATAGGGCCTTCCGGGGCGAGCAGCGTATCGACCTGACGACCAAGGAATTTGCTTTGCTGCACCTTTTGATGCGCCAGTCGGGTGAGGTGCTTTCCCGCACTCAGATCATTTCATTGGTCTGGGACATGAACTTCGACTGCGACACCAATGTGGTCGAGGTTTCAATCCGCCGCCTGAGGGCCAAGATTGATGATCCTTTTGACAAGAAGCTAATCCATACCCTGCGCGGCGTTGGCTATGTACTGGAGGCCCGGGAATGAAGTCGGCAAGCCTGTCGATGCGGCTGGGTTTGGCGGTGAGTATCATGGGCGCATTGTTGGTGTTATTTCTGGCGGTTCTTGCGTTCCTCGCGCTAACGCATGAGTTAGATAAACTGTCAAAAGACAACTTGAGCGAGAAAATGCGGCAAATCGAGCACAGTCTTTCGCTGTATGAAAAACCTGTCGACATCAACATTAAACCGCACGTTTTGCTGGATCAGGTGATGGGGCATGACCACCTCAACCTTACCATTTATGACCTGATAAATATGAGGACGCCGCTCTTGAAGTCAGGCTTTGGCTTGACGGACCCCAGGGCGGAGTTGAAGGCGGCAGGGGCTGCCACCGACAAGGTGTCGTACTCCCGAAGCACCGATGATCAGGGCCGGCACTTCCTGACTGCATCCAGACTGATCCGCTTGCCGAACGGTACGAATGTCGCCGTATTGCTGTCGCTTGATTGCGCCAACGATGAAGCGCTGCTCAGCACATATCTAAGCTCGACGATCATGGCCTTGCCGTTGCTGCTGCTACTTATCGGCCTCAGTGCCTGGGCAGTGGTAAAACGGGGGCTCGCGCCGCTGCGGGAGTTTCGCAAGGTGGCCGCCATGATCTCTGCTCAGGACCTCAGCCATCGACTCTCGGTGGTCAAGATGCCGCAGGAGCTCAGCGAACTGGCCCATGGCATCAACTTCATGCTGCACCGACTAGACAGCGATGTTCAGCAGTTGTCGCAGTTCTCCGATGACTTGGCCCACGAACTACGAGCACCCATTTCCAACCTGATGGGCAAAGCCCAGGTGACGTTGTCCCGGGAGAGGCCGGCCGAGGAGTACAAAGCGGTTTTGGAGTCCTCCACCGAAGAGCTTGGGCGCGTAGCCCGGATTGTCTCGGACATGCTTTTCCTGGCACAGGTCAGTCATCCCGCTGCGCTGGTCCCGTTTGAGACCATTGCTCTGGAGGATGAAGCCTTGAAGGTCATCAATCTGTTTTCACTGTCGGCGGAAGATAAACAGATCAGCGTGAGCGTTACTGGCAGGGGGTCGACCATTGGTGATCGGTTGATGATTCAGCGGGCAATTTCCAACCTGATGTCCAATGCAATCCGCCATTGCCCAGTAGGCCAAGCCATCACAATCACCATCGAAGTCCATGCCACAGAAGTCTCGCTACATGTAGCCAACCGAGGCGCAGGTATTGAACCTCAACACCTACCGCACTTATTCGATCGCTTTTATCGAGTTGACACTCATCATTCGCGCGCTGGAGGAAGTACCGGGCTTGGTTTAGCCATTGTGAAATCAATCATGAGTTTGCATCAGGGAGTCGCAGAAGTTAATAGCCGCCCGGGTAAGATCACGACCTTCAAGCTGGGTTTTCCAAACATCCATGGACACACCAACTGGTGATACCAACCATTGAAAAAACAGCCCTTATTCACGTCATTCGTTCATTCGTGCGTGTTACGACACACACCAATAATTTGGTATTCAATAGTGTGAAGCTTTCCAGCTGAGTCCTCATAGGTCATTCGAAAAGGTACAATGTTGCAAGAGCGAATTGGTGGGGTCATACTCACCACTTTTGCGATATCAAACTTCATTCTATAGTGATATTTCTGAATTTCCGGAGCGGTCTTGCCTTTTTGCGCAGCGTAGGCGGCCATTGCTTTCTGATTTGCTTCCATGGCGTTGACAACGTTGCGATCACCACGGCTTTCAGCGAATTCTATCGAAGGCAATGATTGCGTCAGTGCAACAATACTTAGTTTTAACAGACTCATAGCAGAGTCTCTTTGAAGTAGTTACAAAGCTGTTAAACTTAAGTACGTTAACGAGGTAAATCTTTATTAATTGTCTAATGAGAATTACTTATTTGTAATTTCCAACCGTTATCCTCACAAGCTCAGTGAAGTAACATAATCAGCCAAGCACAGTGCTTCCCCACCCCGAAGACGATTTTCGTAATCTAATAGAACTGTGATTTTAGAGTGGCATTTGTGTGTTCTGTTTATAAAGTTGTTGCCGATTATTTCACATAACTTCAAAATTCGAGGGATTAAGAGGGCTCATTGATCACGCTTTTCGAGAACATATCCAACACCGCGCAAGGTATGGATTAGCTTGTTGTTGAAAGGATCATCAATCTTGGCCCGAAGCCTTCTCATCGACACTTCAACAACATTGGTGTCGCAATCAGCACTCCGCCCCCAGACAGAGGACATGATTTGCGTGCGCGACAGCGCCGTACCAGTCTGGCGCATCAAGAGGTATAGCAGGGCGAACTCCTTGGTGGTCAGCTCAATCCGCTGCTCGCCTCGGAAGGTCCGGTGTCTACCAAGATCGAGTTCCAGGTCCCCGACACACAGCACGTCGGGCAATGCCGACAATACAGCGCGACGCATCAGAGTGCGTACTCGGGCCAGCAGCTCTGGAAACTCAATTGGTTTGACCATGTAATCGTCCGCGCCTAGGTCGAAACCCTTGATTTTTTCCTCCAGACTACCTTTAACGGTAAGTATCATGATGGGCGAAATAGTGACCTTGCGAATACTTACAAGTAGGCCCCAATCGTCACGTTGCGGTAGGTTTGCGTCAAGCACTACAAGATCATAAGCCTGTTGGCAGACCAAGCGTAAGCCATCGATTCCGCTGGCGACGCAATCAACGATAAATCCGCTTTCGGTCAGCCCCTGGTGCAAATAATGGGCAGTTTTCGGCTCGTCTTCTATTATCAAAATACGCATTTTTCATAAAGTCTCGACACTAAATAATAAATCATCCTTACACACGTATAGAAAATTTTATTTACCGATAAACTTCAACATATTTGCGTTGTACGATTTTAGTCAGTAAGGAGCTATTGCGCGCTGTTGTGGCTCCGTTATGTTATCGACGTCAAACATACAAATATACAAATATACAAATATGCAAATATACAAACATACAAACCTACACACTAAGTAGATCTTAGACTAATTGTCCGCGGCAGAGGGGGGATAACAAATTTGTAATTCTTCTGTCACCCTTCTGATAACTGTTCAGCAGTACATTGAGCCTGCAAAAAATCTATGCGTCATAGGATCCTGCGGTCGTGTCGACTTCTGATCGAATTCAGCCGGCAGAAATCGATCAGAAGTCTTTTAGACCATCAAATATTTATGAGTTAACAAAGAAACTGCGCACTTTGGGGGCGTAAATCTCGTTATGCCATCTCGCATTAGAAAAATGTTGTGGGCGGCTGGCCCACCGTCTCGTGTTTCGTCGTTGATGACGGCGTTGCTTCGGGCAACCCACGCCGAGGCTGTGACCAAACCTCAAATAGCATTGACCAATAACCCAAGCCTCGCAGATGCACAGTGGGAAATCCAAACTGCCCAAGCCGGGCAGCAACAGACTGATTTGATCCCCAATCCAGTACTAATAATAGATGCCCAAGCCTTCCGCGAAAATTCGAACACTACCAACGTTAAGCTCCGCCGGACACCGAAAAGGTGCCGCAAAAGTCACGCATGGATTGAGGTCGCATCTAAGAGTAAAGGCATAGTGGCGCTGGAGTCTAAACACTGCCGTAATGACTTGCGCCCCGATGATCGAAGTTTTTTACGGCGTCATGCTTGCACAGCAAGGTCTGATTTCAGCTCAGAGTTCGCACTGTCTGGCGGAACGATGACCAGCATCCGGAAGCGGTTGAACCTGGTGGGCGCTTCAACGCCGATTTTGTTTTTCGGCCGCAAACTAAAAAGCATTTCGTCGGAGGCTAGCCGCACCTATCAGTCTCGTGATATGCACAACGTCGCCGAACCGCGCCTGCGGTACGAAATCCATCTTGCTGTAGACAAGCGCTCGATGGCCCACAGAGAAAAGAAGTTCTTCAGTCAAGTGATCCTTCCCGCCGCACGAAGCGCCAAGGACTCCAACACTAATTTCTTTGAAATATCCAACCGCAAGTTTACGGGTGTTCTGGGCCCTCCGCGCACCCGTATCCAATACCTCGCTTCAGCACAACTACTGGCGTTCAAGGACGAATCGAGCGGATCTACAGCCACGTCACTTACTTGGGGTGCTACCTCATGAAAAAGATTTTCATCAGCGTGGGGTGTCTGGCGGTTTGGCTAGTCGCAGATCGCCAACTAGCTGACGAGAACGTTCAGGGTCACTGGTGCATCCACGAGTTGCACCGCGCTATTGGCGATTTTTTCTTACCTAAAATGTAGTGACACTCCAGTGGCAGTTCGCGCCTGGATACGTCGAGATTTTCCGGAGTACCCATGAATAACAAAGTACCAATTCGCAGTTGGGAAATCACACTCGGCAGCAATCAGTTAATTCTTGCAGTTTCGACTTGGCTTCTATTGTTTAGTAACTGGCCATTTTGGCGTGCTGTCTGGCAAGGCGTGGGAGGCCTACAAGACGGAAACACCATATTCGTGCTTAGCCTGCCTTGGTTCGTGTTGATTTGGCTCTACGTATTACTCAGCGTGATGGCTTGGGGACGATTGATAAAACCTGTGCTAGCTATCGTGTTGCTGGTTGCGGCAGCAACGAGTTACTTTATGAATAGCTATGGCATAGTAATTGATTACAGCATGCTAACGAATGTGATGCAGACGGACAGCTCCGAAGCCACGGAGCTGTTGAACTCGGATCTACTGCTGTGGATGCTGGGCTTTGGTGTTATGCCGGTGCTGGTTATCACTCGAGTCCGTTTGATTCAAAGATCGTGGTCCCGCGCACTTGCTCATCGATTCATGGGGGTGGCGGTAGCGCTCACCTGCTTGGCGATCGTCGTATTTACGCTTTATCAATCCTATGCATCGCTGATGCGTAATCATCGCGAACTCAGGTTGATGTTGGTTCCGTCGAATGTGGTTTCGGCAATTCATGGGTACACGCGTCGCCAGCTAGCAGTTCCCGCCGAATTAAAAACCATTGGTGCTGATGCCCGCCGTGAAGAAGCTACTGCTGGTGTACGCAAACCACGGCTAACGGTACTGATGGTGGGTGAAACCGCCAGGTCCGCGAATTTCTCCCTCAATGGCTATTCCCGGGATACCAATCCGGAATTGGCCAGTCGTGGTGTCTTAAGTTTTACCAATGTCAGCTCATGTGGAACAGCTACGGCCGTTTCCTTACCCTGCATGTTTCTGGATGTGGGTAAAGAAGGCTACAAAGACGGTATGGCGTTGCGCAGAGAAGGACTATTAGACGTGTTGCAGCGGGCCGGCGTATCGGTCCTGTGGAGAGACAATAATTCGGGTTGCAAAGGCATTTGCGACCGAGTACCAAATGAAAAATTGAACAATCAGAAATCGACGGGATTATGTAGAGCTGACGAGTGTTACGACGAAGTCTTATTGCAAGATTTACAAGCCTACTTGGATCAACAGCAGCGGGATTCAATCGTGGTGCTACACATGAAAGGCAGTCACGGCCCATCCTATTCCAAGCGCTATCCACCGGCGTTCGAACGATTCGGTCCCGTTTGCGATAATAATCAACTTGAACGTTGTACGCGCGAAAGCATTGTCAGTGCCTATGATAACAGCCTCGGTTATACGGACTATGTACTTGGGCAAACGATCGACCTGCTAAAGCGTAACGCTGAGCGTTTTGATACGGCGATGCTTTATGTCTCTGATCACGGTGAGTCCCTCGGCGAGAATGGGCTTTACTTGCACGGACTTCCTTATGCCATGGCTCCCAGCGAGCAGACTAGTATCCCCATGGTAATCTGGATCTCCAAAAACATGCAGTCGCGTCAAACCCTCGACTCCCAATGTTTGAAGGATCAGCGAGACGTATCACTGTCCCATGACAACTTATTCCATTCTATATTGGGGTTGATGGGTATTCAAACTACAGCATATCGCCCAGAGCTTGATCTGTTCAGTACCTGCCAGTCCAAAGCGTCAACACCGTTAAAGCTCGCGCAGACATTTGAGCGTCAATCAATGAAAACACCGAAATAAGTGGAGCTGCGAGAAAGATCTAAAATGACCCTATAGTATGAGCATACTTTGATTAGAAGCCATGCAACTAAATACTAATCGTTGCATGGCGCCACTTCTAACTCTTCCTAAAAATCGGCATCCGGGTGAGCTTTTTTTAAGACTATTTAGTCAGCCACATCAAGCATCAAAAAAGCTGCAAAATTCTGCCGAGCTATTTTCTCAATACATTCACCCTGCACGTATAGATAAAATGTATAATTCAGGTGTTTAATTACAGTTTGGTTCGTTAGTGAATGTGCGTGAAACATCGACCGCGCCCAAGACCCCCAAAGTTTTGCGACCAATCAATACGGGGTAGTTCATGTCGCCTCGATCCTTCAGTGAAAACTCTTCCTTATAAATTTTATCACCTATGCACATCGTCATCATGACTACTGGACGATGTTCAGCGCCACCGGCGCCTCGAACCTTTACATTTCTTTCGACGCGTCGCTCGAAGAGTGCGTTACTCACCTTCTTAGTTTTTGTGTCTTTTACTTTAACGTTGAAACGAACCCATTCCTCTCCATTTTTACGGAATCGTTCTAAGTCTTTCGCATCCATCGAGGATGTAAGAGCCCCTGTATCTAACTTTACTTTCACAGCAATATTTTCTGGTAAAAGTATTCCTTCCTCAATCCACCCGTATACCCTTTCTGGATTAGCAGGTGTTGAAAAAGCTGGCTGCGCAACAAAAGCCAAAAACAAAGCCAGCCCAGAATAACTTAAAATATTTCTGACCATTTTAATCGACCCTTTTGATCTGTATCACGACGTATAAACGTTCATCCAGCTTAAATAAATACCACGACTCAGTTAGTGGACCATACCCTCATGATCGTCAGCCAGTTGATCGTGAAAATCAGATCCTTCCATTTGGACGGTAGTATGGCTGATGTGGAACTTATCACTCATAAGGCTGGTTACTTCAGCCAAGATAGCTTGCTCGCTGCGGGAAGCCGAGTCAGCGACAAGATGGACGCTCATAACACTTTTACCACTGGTCAAAGCCCAGATATGCAAATCGTGGATATTCTTGACCCCCTCAATGCCATAAAGCGTTGCCTCTACCTTCTCAATATCGATGCCCTCTGGAACCCCTTGCAGCAATATGTTCATGCTTTCCTTGAGCAATGACCAAGTCCTGGGCAGCACCCAGAACCCGATGCCAGCCGCGACAAGTGAATCAACCCAAGTCCAGCCGGTGAAACGGATCAAAAGAGCTGCGATGATGACGCCAATAGACCCCACCATATCGCTCCAGACCTCTAAATAAGCGCCCTTCACATTGAGGCTTTCCCCACTGGCAGCACTCAGTAGGCGCATTGAAACAAGGTTGACGATGAGCCCGAACACCGCAATGACCAACATGCCAGTCGACTGGATTTCCGCCGGGACTTTAAGTCGCAGATACGCTTCATAAACGATGTACATAGCGACTAAAAACAGCAAGACCGCATTGAAGGTGGCTGCAAGTATTTCAAATCGTGCGTACCCGAAGGTCCGCTTCCTATCCGCAGAGCGTTTGGCTATATGAATAGCGACCAAGGATATCGCCAAAGCCGCAACGTCCGTCAGCATGTGGGCCGCGTCGGATAATAAGGCCAGGCTGCCGGTGACAAAAGCTCCAATGACCTCCGCGACCATAAAGCTTGTCGTCAGGGTGAGTGCGATCCACAGCAACTTTTCGTGACCGGCGCGTACTTGGCCGTGACTGTGTCCTGAACTCATAACCTTTTCCTCAAACGCCGCTCGCTGAAACTCCAACCACCCAGGTAGCACCCTTGCTACGAGTCGATTGCAGGATATAAAGACCAGCTAATACCCAAAACCGTTCCATCTCATGAAACACCCTATTTCAGAATTGGTGCTGGTTCGAGGTATATCCCGATCAAAGCGCGAAATCGCAGCCTTAATCGAACATCTCCTGCAAAAATGATTTTTTGCGGTACGACTGTTGCCCCTGATGCCCACTCTGGTTTTGATGTCCACCATGACTTTGATGGCCGCTCTGGTGGCCACCTTCTCTCCAACCGCCACCGTGACTTCCTCGCTGATCTCCATGAGCTTGGCTATCTCCATGCTGGCTGTAACCGGGTTGTACTGCTGGAGGAGCATTCTGTACGGGTGGAATTGGGTTCTGTGGAAGAAACCTAACGGCCTCCTGTTGTTGGCTGCGCTCGATGATCTTGTCGAGTTCACCTCGGTCGAGCCAAACGCCACGGCATTGAGGGCAATAATCAATTTCGATGCTTTGGCGCTCAGTCATTACGAGGGCAGTATCTTTGCAGATCGGACATTGCATGATTTGATTTCCTTGTGTGGGCATGTAATTGAACACGAAGTCGCAGCTTTCGTATCACCGACGCAGTAGCCGCAGTCCGTTGAATACGACCAGCAGGCTCGCTCCCATATCGGCGAAAACAGCCATCCACAACGTAGCGTGGCCGGACAATGCAAGCGCCAAAAATACAACTTTGATACCCAAGGCCAGTCCGATGTTTTGCTTCAAAACAGAGGCACATCGACGACTCAGGCTAATAAAATCAGCAATCTTGCGTGGGTCGTCATCCATGATGGCGACATCAGCCGTTTCAAGGGCTGTGGCAGTCCCTGCGGCCCCCATCGCAAAACCAATGTCGGCTTGCGCCAATGCTGGAGCATCGTTCACACCATCGCCCACCATGCCAACAGTACCAAAGCGGCGTTTGAGTTCAGCGACGGCGGCTTGTTTATCCTCCGGCATGAGGTTTCCGCGTGCATCCTGTATGCCGAGCTGAGCGGCGATGGACTTGGCGGTTGCAGGGTTGTCACCCGTGAGCATCACCGGTACGACATTCAACGCTTTCAGAGCAGTTACGGCAGCAAAGCTTTCAGGCCTTACGGTGTCAGCCACAGCAAAAATCGCTACTGGACCGCTGGCCGCGCAGAGCACGATTACAGTTTTTCCTGCGTTTTCCAGTAGCGACAATCGGGCCTCAAGGGCCGGCGAGCATACGCCCAACTCTTCAACCAAGCGGTGGTTACCCAGGTGCCACGATTGACCGTCGATATTGCCTTTGACGCCACGACCGTTGAGTACGCCGAAGTCCTCAACCGGCAGAGTCGCCGCATCCGGTTGCTGTAATTTCCATCCGCTGACCAAGGCCTTCGCCACTGGGTGTGTACTGTGTTCGTCGAGGCTAGCTGCGATCTGCAAAGCCATCTCGATGGGCAGATCACCAAACGGCTCGTTATCGGTCAGTACCGGCTTGCCTTGGGTCAAGGTGCCGGTCTTGTCGAGCGCCACAACCTTAAGTAGTCGGCCGCTTTCAAGGTATGCACCGCCTTTAATCAAAATGCCATGCTTGGCAGCCGCGGCTAGCCCACTGACGACGGTAATTGGCGTTGAAACCACCAAGGCACATGGGCAGGCGATCACTAACAGGACCAGGGCCTGATAAAGCCAATCGCCCCAGGTTCCACCGATCAGTACAGGGCCCAAGACAGCGACCAAGAGGGCAAGAACCACTACAGCCGGGGTGTAATAACGTGCAAACTCATCTACAAATCGCTGAGTAGGGGCTCGTTGAGACTGCGCGTCTTGTATGGCTGCCGCGATACGAGCAAGAGTACTTTCTCCTGCTACGGCCGTCACAGTCGCTTCAACCACGCCGTCGGTAACGATACTGCCAGCGTAAAGTGGGTCCCCGACCTGCTTATCAACAGGTAGGCTTTCGCCGGTAATTGGAGCTTGGTCCAGTGCGGCGCGACCTGAGTCTATGCGGGCATCCAAGGGTACTCGCGAACCCGTGCGAACCCGAATACGACTACCAAGTAATACACTCGCCACCGGATGGTCTTTCCAGCCGCCATCAGTCATGACTTCAGCGGTTTCTGGCGCCAACGCGGTCAGCGACTTGATCGCGTTCCGCGCGCGCTCCAGAGAAAGTGCTTCGATAGCCTCAGCAACGGCGAAAAGGAAAACCACCATCGCGGCTTCGGGCCATTTACCGATGATGAGAGCACCAACGACAGCCAACGACATCAGAAAATAGATGTTCAGAGTGAGGTTCTTAACTGCAATCCAACCCTTTTTGAGGGTGGGCAAACCAGCGCTCAGAATGGAAAGAGCCGCAAGCACCATAACCGGCCAAGAACCTTCTTGTCCGGTTGTCCACGCGATGACTTCAGCGGCGATAGCAGCCAGGCCACTGATGGCCAGCAATCCTTTTAGTTTTGCGCTCAGGGCCGGGGGAACCGCCGATGGCGCGGCACCGGCTTCGATCAGGCTCGGCCCCATGTCCAACGCGACTAATGCGGTGACGATTGGCTGCGGATCATCCAAGCGGTGATGCACGGTCAACTCACGATTCAGGAGGTTGAAGTCGAGCCGAACAATTCCGGCCATCGGCTCCAGTCGGTTGCGGATCAAGCGCTCCTCTGTAGGGCAATCCATTTTATCGATGCGGTAGCGAACTCTACTGGTCCCTTTCGGGGCAGGGCTACTCTTAGTAATCGCAACACCATCAGTAGCTTGCGTGCCATGAGCACAGCACGCATCGGCATGATCGTGAGCATGCTCATGCTCATGCTCATGGTCGTGACCATGTTCTTTGTGATGCTTGGGTTCAGCAGCATTAACAGACCCATGTTGATGGTCAGATCCGCAACACTCTTCTTTCTTCTGTACGTGAAGACGGAGGACCGGCTTGAGCTTGTTTTCCTGGTTCATGGTGCTTCTACCGCTTGGGATAATTTCACCATTCAACAGCCTGTACCTACTACAGGGTCAAGCGCCCAATGAAGTTATTTGAAGCTGCTTTCGTGTGCGGATAGCTTGGTCCTCCATGGACATCACCTAATCCTCGGAAGGCAGAAGAGGGTTCAAAAACTTGATTTGAGGTCTCCTATTCGCCTATTTTTGGCTGCAATCTGTCCACAAACTCAGGTAAAAGATGAGATGTGGCCAGATAAAAATTGACTCAGATTTATAAACCAGCTCCGGTGTTATCACCTGACTTAGGCCTCTCGGCAGGCCGTTTATGCCCTGCATCCAATTGTAAGGGCCATTTGCACCGTCTACACTCCAGTCCATGAAACGCTATCTGCGGTTTTGCATCGTCTTCATGATTAGCTTGGCGCTTCCCCTCAGCGGGATGGCGGGCGTTCAGGCACCGACAGAACCATGCCCAATGAAGACGATGGGCATGGCGATAATGGACGACATGGGGATGGACTGCTGCAACGATATGAAAAGCCCTTCCGAGCACGGCAAACCTTGTAAGCCGGGCCAGGAATGCAAGACAGGCGGCATGCTGCAAGTCTCGATCCTCAAGCCTCCTGTAACCGTATTCAGCCCCGTAGTGCTTTACTTCTTCAGCGATTCCCTACCCGTACAGACCCCGTCCGGGGTATGGCGACCGCCTCGCGTTTGATTCCTGTCCCACATTGAGCCTCATTCCGCGTTAGCGGGATGGACTAGCTGCGCGCATGTCTTTTGACGCGTGCAGTGGATGATCACAGGAATCGTAAACATGAACTCCAAGTGCTATTGCACAGGCTGGTCCCTCGTGGCCGGTCTGGCGGCAAGCGTACTGGCATTGCCGAGCTTCGCTGCCGCATTGACACTCGATGAAGCGTTGCGGCTGGCCGAAAACAATGCACCGTCGCTGACCGCACAAGACGCCAAAATTCAAGCTGCCAGCAGCGCGGCTATTCCAGCCGGTGAACTACCTGACCCCAGGCTACTGTTGGGTGTGCAGAACTACCCCATTGGCGGTCCGGATCGCTGGAGCATCGATCAGGACTTCATGACCATGCAAGTGGTCGGGGTCAGGCAAGAAATGCCCAACAGCGACAAGCGCAAAGCGCGCATAGAAGTGGCCGATGCGGCCATTGATCGCGCCGCTGCGGAGCGTCGAGTCGAACGTCTGAAAGTACGCCAGTCCACGGCGTTGGCCTGGATCAATAGCTACTCGGTTGAGCGCAAAGATGCGCTGTTCCAGGACTTCTACAAAGAAAACCGCCTGTTGACCGATACCGTCAGGGCCCAGATTGCCGGTGGCCGCGCTCAACCCGCCGATGCGGTGACGCCTAAGCAAGAAGCGGCTCAACTGGCGGAGCAACAGGACGATCTGATTCTCCAGAGAGCGCAGGCCCGAGCAGCCCTCAAACGCTGGATTGGCTCCGCCGCCAACGACAAGCCTGTGGGCAGCTTGCCGCATTGGCCCGTCGATACCTCCGGCTACGCCCATAAACTGCAACACCACCCCGAGTTGGCAGCGTTTGCGCCGATGACCCGCGAAGCGCAAGCCAAGGTTCGTGAAGCCGTGTCGGAGAAGCAGTCGGACTGGAGCTGGGAGCTGGATTATCAGCGTCGCGGCCGTGAGTTTGGCGATATGGTCAGCGTGCAATTTTCCTGGGAGCTGCCGCTGTTTCCTGACTCGCGCCAAAACCCCAAAATCGCAGCCAAACAGGCTGAACTCAGTCAGCTTGAGGCCGAGCGCGAAGCTCTGTCACGCGAGCACACTCAGCAACTAGAGAGCGAACTGGCCGACTATGAGCGCCTGAATCGTGCCGTGCGCCGAAACCAGGAAAGCCTGTTGCCGCTGGCCAAGGAAAAGGTCGAACTCAGCATGGCCAGTTATCGCTCGGGCAAAGGCGATTTAAACGCCGTTGTTGCTGCCCGACGTGAACTCATCGAGGCCCGCCTCAAACAGATCGACGTGGAAGAGCAGCGAGCGCTGACCAGTGCGCGGTTGTATTTTGCTTATGGGGAGTCCAGCCAATGAGCCTTAAAAAAGGGAACGGGGCATTGCTGGTTGGCATCTCGCTGGCCTTAGGTGTTGCCGGTGGTTACTGGTTGGCGCATCAGCGTATGAGTGGACTACCAAATACCACACAAGAGCAGAGCCTCAATTCACCGGGCGAACGCAAAGCACTTTATTGGTACGACCCCATGTACCCGCAACAAAAGTTCGATAAGCCGGGTAAGTCTCCCTTCATGGACATGCAACTGGTCCCGCAGTACACCAGCAGCGCAGGGGACCGAGCGACCGTCAGTATCGATCCAAGTCTGACCCAAAATCTCGGCCTGCGTTTTGCGACAGTCAGCCGTGCGATCTTTGATTCCAGCCTCGACGTGACAGGTGTGTTGGGATTCAACGAACGTGATGTCGCTGTGATTCAGGCGCGCACCCCTGGCTTTGTGGAGCGGGTCTATGCCCATGCTCCCGGCGATGTACTCAAAGCCAACGCGGCGCTGGCGGATGTTCTGGTGCCTGAGTGGGCCGCTGCCCAGACAGAGTTCCTTGCCCTGAAACGCAACGGGGATGCTGCCCTGTTGGATGCGGCCCGACAACGACTGCGGCTCACAGGGATGCCGGCAGCACTGATTACCGATGTAGAGCGTGGCGGTAAGGTTCAGCCCTACCTGACGCTGACCAGCCCCATTGCCGGTGTACTGCAAGAATTGAACGTACGTGCGGGAATGACCGTGGCGACTGGCGATACTCTGGCACGCGTCAATGGCTTGAGCAGTGTCTGGCTAGCCGTGGCCGTTCCAGAATCGGATGCCGGATCAATCACCGTGGGGCAGGCGGTCGAAGCGCGCCTGCCAGCTTTCCCAGGGACAATACTCAACGGCAGGGTCAGCGCGATTTTGCCCGAGACCAATCCGGACAGCCGCACTCTTCGCGTACGTGTCGAGTTACCCAATCCGGACGGACGCCTCAGACCGGGTTTGACAGCGCAGGTACACCTGAATCGTTCGACCGAGCAAAGTGTGTTGTGGGTGCCGAGCGAAGCGGTGATTCGCACGGGCCGACGTGCCTTGGTGATGCTCGCCGCAGACGCCGGCCGCTACCGTCCCGTGGCGGTGCAACTCGGGCAGGAAAGCGATGGCAAGACGGCGATATTGAAAGGTCTGGAAGAAGGCCAGAAAGTGGTTACCTCTGGCCAGTTCCTGCTCGACTCGGAGGCCAGTCTTAAGGGCATCGTTGCAAGCTCGGAGGAAGAGTCACCACCCAGCGCAGCAGCCTCCAGCTTTCATGAAGCGGATGGGCAGATCGTTGAGATCAACGACAAAGAAGTCACGCTCGCCCATGGTCCTTTCAAAACGCTGGGTATGCCTGGCATGACGATGACGTTCCCACTCGCCAACCCGGCGCTGATGCAGGGCTTCAAAACGGGTGACAAGGTTCGGGTTGCGGTGAGTCAGACCGACGATGGCCTGCGTGTTGAGCGCCTGGAAAAATCGGGGAGCCAGCCATGATCGCTGCCCTGATTCGTTGGTCAGTGGCCAACCGATTCCTGGTGCTACTGGCGACGCTGTTTGTCACGGCGTGGGGCATTTGGTCGGTGCAGAGCACGCCCATCGATGCACTGCCAGATCTCTCGGATGTTCAGGTGATCATCCGCACCCCTTTTCCGGGACAAGCGCCGCAGATTGTCGAGAACCAGGTGACCTATCCGTTGGCCACCACCATGCTCTCGGTGCCGGGTGCCAAGACGGTGCGTGGCTATTCCTTCTTCGGTGACAGCTTCGTTTACGTGCTGTTCGAAGACGGCACTGACTTGTACTGGGCGCGCTCGCGGGTGTTGGAGTATCTGAGCCAAATACAAAGTCGGTTGCCGGCCAGCGCCAAGCCGGCGTTGGGACCGGATGCGACGGGGGTGGGCTGGATCTATCAGTACGCACTGGTGGATCGCAGTGGAGGACACGATCTGGCGCAGCTACGCGCACTTCAGGACTGGTTCCTCAAGTTCGAACTCAAGACCCTGCCCAACGTTGCAGAAGTAGCCACCGTGGGTGGCATGGTCAAGCAGTACCAGGTCCAGCTTGATCCGCTCAAACTGGCCAGCCTCGGTATTACTCAGGCTGAGGTGACCGAAGCCATCGGCAAGGCCAACCAGGAAACCGGTGGCGCGGTGCTGGAGATGGCAGAGACCGAGTTCATCGTGCGTGCTTCCGGCTACCTGAAGACGCTCAATGACTTTCGGGCGATCCCGCTCAAGCTGGCTTCGGGAGGAGTGCCAGTAACCCTTGGCGATGTCGCCACGATCCAGTTGGGACCGGAAATGCGGCGTGGCATTACTGAACTCGACGGCGAAGGCGAGACCGTCGGCGGCGTGGTGATTTTGCGCAGCGGCAAGAATGCTCGCGAGACCATTGCCGCGGTCAAGACCAAACTCGACGAACTGAAAAGCAGTCTGCCGGCCGGGGTGGATATCGTCACCACCTACGACCGCAGTAAGCTGATCGACCGCGCCGTGGAAAACCTCAGCCACAAGCTCATCGAAGAGTTCATCGTTGTCGCGTTGGTGTGTGGGATCTTCCTCTGGCACCTGCGCTCATCTCTGGTGGCGATCATTTCGCTGCCGGTGGGGGTGCTGATTGCCTTCATCGTCATGCGCTACCAGGGCATCAACGCCAACATCATGTCCTTGGGCGGGATAGCCATCGCCATCGGCGCCATGGTCGATGCCGCCGTGGTGATGATCGAGAACGCCCACAAGAAGATCGAGGCATGGCACGCGGCCAATCCGGGGGAAGAACTGAAGGGTGAACGTCATTGGCATGTAATGACCGAAGCGGCGGCAGAGGTAGGCCCGGCGCTGTTCTTCTGTTTGTTGATCATCACTCTGTCTTTCATTCCGGTGTTCACCCTGGAAGCTCAGGAAGGACGGCTGTTCGGTCCTTTGGCTTTCACCAAGACCTACGCCATGGCCGCAGCGGCGGGATTGTCAGTGACCTTGGTGCCGGTGCTGATGGGCTACTGGATTCGTGGACGAATTCCCAGTGAACATCAGAACCCGTTGAACCGGTGGTTGATTCGGATCTATCAGCCAGCCCTGGACGCAGTCTTGCGTCGACCAAAGATCACGCTGCTGGTGGCACTATTGGTTTTTGTCAGTGCGCTATGGCCAATGTCTCGCTTGGGTGGCGAGTTTCTCCCCCCGTTGGACGAGGGCGACCTGCTCTATATGCCTTCAGCTCTGCCGGGATTGTCAGCGCAGAAAGCGGCACAACTGCTGCAACAGACTGACCGTCTGATCAAGACCGTGCCTGAAGTCGAACACGTCTTCGGTAAGGCGGGGCGCGCTGAAACCGCCACCGACCCCGCACCGCTGGAGATGTTCGAAACCACGATCCAGTTCAAGCCGCACGAGCAATGGCGTCCAGGCATGACCCAGGAAAAGTTGGTGGAAGAACTGGATCGAGTGGTACGAGTCCCTGGGCTGACGAATATCTGGATACCACCGATTCGTAACCGTATCGACATGCTGGCTACGGGGATCAAGAGTCCCATCGGAGTGAAAGTTGCCGGCACCAACCTGACGGAGATCGATGCCGCGACTCAGGCGGTTGAGCGAGTGGCCAAGGACGTGCCCGGCGTCAGTTCGGCTCTGGCCGAGCGTCTGACCGGTGGTCGCTATATCGATGTGGATATCGACCGCAAAGCCGCCGCCCGCTACGGACTGAATATCGCCGATGTGCAGTCCATCGTGGCCGGCGCTATCGGCGGTGAAAACGTCGGCGAGACCATTGAAGGGCTCGCACGCTTCCCGATCAACGTGCGCTATCCACGGGAGTGGCGTGACTCGCTCGGCGCCCTGGAGCAATTGCCGATCTATACCCCGCTAGGTAGCCAGATCACCCTCGGCACAGTGGCGAAGGTCAAAGTCACGGACGGTCCACCGATGCTCAAGAGCGAGAACGCACGACCTTCGGGCTGGGTGTACGTCGATGTGCGGGGGAGGGACATTGCGTCGGTGGTCGCTGATCTACGACGGGTCGTCAATGAGCAGGTCAAGTTGCAGCCCGGCATGAGCCTGAGCTACTCAGGGCAGTTCGAGTTTCTCGAAAGGGCCAACGCACGACTCAAACTGGTGGTGCCTGCCACGCTGTTGATCATCTTCGTGCTGCTCTACCTGACTTTTGCCCGCTTCGATGAGGCCTTGCTGATCATGGCCACTCTGCCATTCGCTCTCACGGGCGGGGCATGGTTCCTCTATCTGTTGGGGTTCAACCTGTCAGTCGCCACCGGGGTCGGCTTTATCGCCTTGGCCGGTGTTTCCGCCGAGTTTGGCGTGATCATGTTGCTCTACCTGAAGAACGCCTGGGCCGAACGTGAAGACCTCGGCGACAGCACTGAGCTCGGTCTGGTTGCGGCGATTCGTGAAGGCGCCGTGCAGCGTGTTCGACCCAAGGCCATGACCGTGGCCGTCATCATTGCCGGCTTGTTACCCATCTTGCTGGGCAGCGGGACCGGCAGCGAGGTGATGAGCCGCATTGCTGCGCCCATGGTAGGCGGCATGGTCACGGCACCCTTGCTTTCCCTGTTTGTCATTCCGGCAGCCTATCGCCTGATGCGTCGCCGGCACCTCTCCGTTGAAACCGTCAAACCTGAAGGAAGTGTCGTATGAAACTGACCCTGATTGCAGTTGCCAGCACCGTAGTAGCGTTGTCTTTTTCTGCCCTGGCAGAGGACATGCCGGGTATGAAGATGGACGGTATGGAGAGCAAGCAGATGACTGAGGAAACAAAGCAGGCTCCAGTCGCGAATGCCGATGGAACGATCAAGGCTATCGATACTGTGAAGCATACGGTGACTATCTCTCACGGCGCTGTGCCTGCCGTGCGATGGCCGCCGATGACCATGGTCTTTTCCGTAACGCAAGATAAGTTGACAGGGCTGACGGCCGGAGACCGTGTATCTTTTTCCTTCCTGATAGAGGGTGGTAGAGCTACGATTGTGTCCATTCAAAAGTGAAACAGCGGTGGTGAAAGTGGCCGGCGCGCTTGTCGAGCCGACCATTATCACTAAATCTGCAGGTCAGAAAAATGTACGCCTCGTTTTGAGTCGCGAGCAGTCGAGATGCGACGAAGTTGAGGCCGGTCTCTGTTGGGCTTCTTTTCCTTCCCTTTGGCGAATATCTTTCTGACCAGACCAATGGCTGCCGTTGACCCATTTCCGTCCGATGTGGTGCTCGAACGTGAAACAGCGGGCGTGTAGTCGAGCTTTTAGCTGACATCTTTGCCGATGCGCCGGAGAGTGCAGCCGCTCGTCGCAATAACCGGCAGGAATGGCCTCTATGCACGGTTATCCAGTGACTGGATCTGCTCTGCGCGCGAGCATAATGATGCGTCTTCTCTAATTACGAAATGAGAACCGGACGATCATGAGTGGGAGCGAGCGCTGGATAGTCAAATGCCAGGATACTGAGGATGGTAGCGGTGATGTCATCGTTGATTTACCCCCAGAACTGCTTGCCAAAATGGGAGTAGGTGTGGGGGACGATCTGACGATTACGGTAGCGGACGGCGCAATAGTGCTGAAGCCTACGCATGGAACAACATCAGTGCAGCCCGTGTTTGCTGGAGTCCTGCTTGATGAAGCTTATCATGCCTACCGCATCCGGCTGGAGGCGTCTCTTAATATCCCCTCAAACGCCTCTGACCAGGACATTCACGACATTATCGTAGCTGGCTTCTCGGCCAGCCTGATCCAGTCGCTTTGCGACGTTGGAACTATAAGTCCGGAAGAACGCGACAGAATTATTCCACTCAAAATGCTCAAAACAAAATTGGTCAGCAATCAGCTTTTAACGGTGGATGAGAGTGATCGCCTGTTCCGCTTTGCACATATTACCGCCATGGCCGATGTGATCTTCGGGGACGCAGAGAAGGCCAAACAATGGCTTTCCAAACCGAAATCCCGGTTTTCGGGTAAAAGTCCAACAGCGATGCTCACTACAACTCACGGCACACATCGGGTCGAACAAATGCTGATTGAGGTAAATGAGGGCATGTCATTTCGATCTAACCGCAGCTAAGTAGAACCATCACAATTGGGTACGCGCCCCCAAGGGCATTTTTGTCAAAATATTCATTCAGCTGGCATGCTCCGTTAAGCCGTTTACCCCTGAGTTCACTGAGCCGGTGGTGTCACAATATTTTGTTCGGCTGCAATCTCGACTTTAAAAAGGCTCCCGCGGGTAGTGTCAAACTATGTTGTTATAAACTCATCCCGTCATTCGGATATCGTTATGCGTTGTGTCAATCTATGTTGTAAAAATGGCATCGCGGCAGGTTCCGTAAACGACTGATTTTATTGGTTTCCGTGTGTCAAACTATGATGTTGGGCACCACCCCCGATCTTCGGGGGTTTTGCTTTTTCAGGGGCCAGGAATTTCACGGAATAAACCGCCAGCACCGCGTGTTCCCTTGTGGAGTCCGCGCACCGTTGCGCGGCCCCTGACCTGGCCCCTGGAAAACGTCCATGCTGACCTGCTTCGCTGCTGCGCAAACCCTGTCGCCTTCTGAAACACCGCTGCAAGCGCTGTTCCGCCATGCTGCCGAGCGCCCCAACGCGGTGGCCTTGATTGCCGACGGTGACGTCTGGTCCTATCACCGCCTTGCCAGCGAAGTCGCGTGCCTGAGCACCGGGTTACGCCGTGCGGGCATTGTTCCGGGCGAGCGTATTGTGCTGTCTGTCAGAACTTCACCGGTGTACGCGGTGTTCCTGTTTGCCGCGATGATCACGGGCGCGATCGTGGTGCCGTTGAAGATCGAGTTCAAGGCCCATGAGTTGAATGAGTTCCTGGGCTGGCTGCGCCCTGCGTTGTTTATCCATGAAATGGAACTGCAGCAGGTTGTCTCCCTACTCAAGACAACGCACATTCGCACCTTCGATGCCAGCGACCGAGGCCCGCGCTCCTGGCGTCATCTACAGGGCTACGCCTCGCGCACAGAGGTTTCGCTGCCTGTGGATATCGACTCCACCTTCCTGCTGCTCGCCACCTCCGGGACCACGGGCATGCCAAAGCTGGTGGCGTATAACCAGCGCGTGGTTTCCCACGTGATTGGCGCCCTGACGGCCTGGCCCCTTGGGCCTGAAGCGAGCGTCATCGGCTGCACCTCGGTGGCCTATGTCTCGGGAACACTGCTGATGCTGGCGTCGATGATTCACGGCTGCCAGGAAGTGTTGATCAGCCATTTTGATGCCGACACCGTACTCGATGCCGTCGAACAGCACAGCGGCACCACCCTGTTTGTCGCGCCGTTTACCTGCATGCCGCTGGTGCAGGCGCAGTGTAAGCGGCCTCGCGATATCAGCTCACTGCGCACCTGCGGTGTGGGCGGTGATACTTGCCGACCGCAGGTTGCCGAAGCCTTCGAAAACACTTTCAACCTCCCGCTGGGCAATACCTACGGTTTGACCGAGTGCATTGGCAGCACGGTCTTTGGCGAGGATTTTGGCGCCTTGCGTGGAGTGTCTGGCCGTACACGGCTGGTGGATGCCACAGGCGAGGACGTCGCCCAAGGCACGGTGGGCGAGCTGCACCTGCGCGGCCCGAACCTGAGCCTCGGCTACTGGACCGGCCCCGGAGACATCATCAGCCACACCCGAAACGGCTGGTTTGCCACCGGCGACCTGATGCAACAGGACGCCAACGGTGACTATCGGTTCGTCGGGCGCAACTACCGGGCATCGGCTCTTGCCGTTTCTGTGGACTAATTCCGGGAGTATTGCTCCGCTTTGGCCCTAGAATGCGCCCTGTGGATAACTAGCCAGGGAATGCCTTCACCATGAACATAGAACTGCTGATCGCCGGTATCGTCGTGCTGATTATTGTCGTCGGCCTGGTCGGCTGGCTGGTGGGGGTCTACAACGGCCTGGTGATGCGGCGCAACGATGTGGATAAAGCCTTCGCCAACATCGACGTATTGCTCAAGCAACGGGCCGACCAGATTCCCGACCTGATGCGCGTGGTGCAAACCGCCATGAACCATGAGAACGCGCTGTTCACCCGCCTCAGCGACGCCCGCACCGCCTACCTCAACGCCAGCAGCCTGACCGATAAGGTCGATGCCTCCAACCAGCTCAATACCGCGCTCAAGTCGGTGATTGCGGTGGCAGAGAATTACCCGACGCTGATCTCCGGCCCCAATATGGTCGAGTTGCAGCAGGCGATCTCGGCGGTGGAGGAACGCATCGCCGACCGCCGCGAATTCTTCAACGAGTCGGTAAACCTCTACAACATTGCCATCGCGATTTTCCCCGACCTGTTCTTCGCAAAGATGCTCGGCTACCAGCGCATCCCGCTGCTGGCTATCAGCGCCGAAGAAACCCGCTACGAGGGCGTGAAGCTTGAGGTGCCGGGCGCATGAAAACTACCCAGGCGGGCGTTGTCGCGAAAAAGCCAGCGTGGAAAACCCTGGTGGCGCTAGTCTTTCTCGCGGGCTTCATCGGCCTGATGGTCTATGCCCCGACGATCCTGGTGGCGCTGTTTTTCCCGGTTTGCATCTTGATCGGCCTGCTGGCCAGCTTCGGCCCCAACTTCTATCGCACCGAACAGCGTCTGGCCACCAGCCAGATACGCGCATTGGCCATGGGCCTGGTGGAAGTGAACGGCAAGGTGATCGTCGACACGCCGCTGGTTTCCCCGGTCAACGGCAAGCCTTGCGCCGGTTACGTGTGGATCGTCGAGGAAGGCACCAAGGACAAGGACGGCGATTGGAGCTGGAGCCAGGTTTCGGCCGAAGCTCGCTGCAATGACTTCCGCCTGCAGGATGCCACGGGGGAAGTGTCGGTGATTGCCGAAGGCATCGACCTGTTCGGCAAGAAGTCCCCTGACGAACATGAATTGATCGGTAGCTCACGCCGTCAGGGCGAACTGCTGCTCACCCAGGATATGCAGGTAATGCTGATTGGCGATGCCTGCGAGCGCGAAGGCAAGACGGTGATTGCCCAGGGCCGGCAACGTGATGCGGTGTTCGGCCTGGCCGAGACCAAGGATGTGGAGAATCGCCGCGTGCTGGCGCCGCTGTGGCGCGCCGGTGGTTTTTACGCGGTGGTGGTGGGTTTGATCGGCGTCGGCATCATGGCCATGACCCCGGAGCATTTTGCCCAGTTGCATTTGCCGGGCCCCGCCACCTACCAGCAAATGGCGGCACTGAACCCGGCCTATCGCTTTTTGGCCTGGTTGTACCGTGACAACGGCTTCGTGATTCCCTTCATGGCCGCGTTCGGGTTCTTGCTGTCGATGTTTGTGGTGTTGCTCGCACTGCGGCTCTTGCTGCCCAAGGGCATGCGCCTGGCGGTAGGCCGGGTGCTGGGTGCCTGGATGGGCCTGGGCATGGTGATTGGCGGCGTGGTGACCTTGCTGCTGGTGGTAGCCCAGGTGGACACCATGAAGGTGTTCCTGGTGTGGATGATGATTCTGCTGGGCACCCTGGTGTTCTCGATCTTTGAGCAGCGCAAGCTGGGCGCGGCGTACAAGCATTTTACAAAAGACGCCGGCACCGCCAGTTTCGGCGACGAAGATGCCTGATCAGGGCACAAACTCCACTTTCAAGCCCCGGCTGGCGCTACGGCCCTGATCATCAGTCACCCGCAACCGATATTCCCCCGACTTGCCCGGGCGCCAGTTCAGCGTGGTTTGCGGCGGGCCCTGGCCAATCAATGTCTGGTCGGCGAACCAATACAGCGTCTGCGCATCACTGGCCGCGTTGGCGTTCAGCGGAATGCTTTCCTGGGGCTGTGACAGGCGCAGATGGTAGCTGACCTGGGTCAGTGGCGAACGAATCTGCGGCGCTTCGCTCTGGTCGCCGATGCGATTGGGTTGGCAGCTTTTCTGCACATTGGGCGGCGTGCGTCGCGGCAGCCCGGCGGCGCGAAACAGCCGCTGCACATCGCTGGGCCAGAATTCGAAGACTTCTTCGCGAGTGTACTGCGGGTCGAAGGGCGGGCACGCGGCCTTGCCGGTGCGGGTGTCGATCAGCACCGGGCGGTGCAGGTTGGACACGCGAATCGGTGACACGCCGGGGATGTACCACGTCTTGCGAGTGCGCGGGCACCAGCGGTTGGGCAACTCGCCGGAGGCGGCGCAGACGTCGATGCGGATCAACCCGGCGGGCGGCTTGTCGGGTTTGATCACCACATTGGGCAAGGCCAGCGGCAGGGCGTCGGCGATACGGAAGAACAGCGGTGCGGCGGTTTTCGCGCCGATAAACTCAGGGTTCGGACGGCCGTCGAAGTTGCCCACCCACACCACCAGCACGTACGGGCCTACGAGGCCTGCGCTCCAGGCATCGTGAAAACCCCAGGACGTGCCGGTCTTCCAGGCCGTGCGCCAATGGCGTCCCGGCAGGCCGTCCGGGCGCGGGTTGCGCCGCAGCATGTCGCGCACCATAAACGCGGCCTGCGGTGTGAGTAACTGGGCGCCGGTGGTTTGCGGCTGCTCCTGCAAATAGCGCAGGGGGCGCAAATGCCCGTCACCTGCCAGCATCACATACAGCCGCGCCAGTTCCTCGGGCGTCATCTCGCCGCCGCCCAAGGCCAGCGCCAAGCCGTAATGGCTTTCGCCTCGAAGGCCCTTGATCCCGGCGCGTTGTAGCAATCCGTAGAGTGACGGCGAGCGGGTTTGGCTGGCCAGCCAGACAGCCGGGATATTGCGGCTGCGAATAAGCGCGTCGCGGGCCGTCACCGGGCCGACAAAACTGCCGTCGAAATTTTCCGGCTGGAAGTAGCCGAAGTTACTCGGCATGTCCTTGAGGATGCTCATGGGGTGGATCACCCCTTGGTCCAGCGCCAGCCCATACAGGAATGGCTTGAGGGTCGAGCCCGGCGAACGCCGCGACAGCACGCCGTTGACCTGGCCGTGAATGCCCGTGGATGAGTAGTCTGCCGAGCCCACCAGGGCTTTTACGCTCTGGTCGCGGCTGTCGATCAGGATCGCCGTGGCGTTTTCCACACCGCTGCTGCGGCGCTCGGCGATAAAGCCGTTGATCAGGCGCTCCAGCAATTGTTGCAGTGGCAGGTTGAGGGTGCTGTTCAGCTCGTTGCCGGTCTGCGAGGCCAGCAGTTGTTCGCTCAGGTGCGGCGCCAGAAACGGGATTTGCTGGCGGGTGCGGGCTTCCAGTGGCAGGTCCAACAAACTGTCGTTGCGCGGGTCCTGTGGATAAGTCTCCCGCCAATCGACCATCAGCCGCTGCCGGGCAGTTTGCAACGACGGCCCGAAGCGCGCGCGGCGGCCGGGTTGCTGGGGAATCACGGCCAGGGCGAGGGCTTCAGACAAAGACAATTGCGCTGCGGACTTGCCAAAGTAAATCCGGCTGGCCGCTTCGGCGCCTTCGATATTACCGCCCATGGGTGCCAGGTTGAGATAGGCCTCCAGGATGTCATGCTTGCTGTAGCGCGCCTCCAGCCACAACGCCAAGGCCATTTGCTCGAGCTTGCCGGGCACCTGGCGGGTATTCAGATCCCACAGGCGCCTGGCCAACTGCATGCTCAACGTCGAACCGCCCTGGCGCTGGCCGCCGCTGTAGGTGGCCATGGCCGCCCGCAGTAACGCCGGGGGATTGATTCCCGGGTGCCAATAGAAGTTGCGGTCTTCCTTGAGCAGCAGCGCCTCCACCAGTGACGGAGAAATCCGCTCCAGCGGTAGCCACAGGCGATATTGCCCGTCAGCCGCCAGGGTCATGCGCAGCAGCGAACCGTCGTCGGCCAGCACCACCCGTGAGGAGGTGGCAGCGTGTTCCAGCGGTGCATGGGGCCACAACCGCAGCCCCGCCAGAATCAGCGCCGCTGCCAGCAGCGGCGTCAGGCGTTTAAGGCTTGGTAATTTCAAGCTGGCCTACTTTGCCGCGTCCTTGCAGGGTGGTTTCGTACATGCCCTCGGCGTAGGCCGGTGGCGTGTTGAAGGTACCGGCGTTGGTGGCGCGCACGCGGTACACGAAGGTGCCTACATCCCGCAGCGCGGTGCCGTACAACACCACTCGGTCATCACGCACATCGACATAGTCCGGCTGCCAGTTGCTCAGGTCGGTCTCGCCGATCGGCGCTTGCCAGGCGTCGGCTTCCTCGGTGTCTTCGCTGGTTTCAACGTACTCCGAATCGTCGCCTTCGCTTTCCTCGCTGCTGGCCGCTTCCGGCTCCGGCGGCAAGTTATACACAGGCTCGACACCACCCGGCAGCAAGTCGACCACGGCCACTTGCTGCACCTGGTCACGGTCGGTGGCCCGCAAGCGCAGGCGCACCAGGAACTCATCACCCACCGCGACCTTGCTGACCGGGTTGCCTTTGAGGTCGAGGTATTCGTGGATGATTTCCAGGCCGTTGTTGATCGGTTTCAGCGTAGCGCCCTTGTCATAGCCGGCTTCGCTCAGCATGTAGAACGCCGCCGGGCCGTCGGATTTTTCCATTTGCAGTTTTTGCGTGCCGGCCGGTACCGCCGCACGTGGCGGCTGGCCGGCCATCTGCAACAACTGTTGCTGCTTGTCGCCGAGCCAAGCAGTCGCCTTGAGCGTCATGTCGCTTTGCGCGCGCTGGCCGTAGTTGTCCAGGGCCCGCAGCAAAAGCGCCGCCGACAGCGAGTTGTAGCGCTGCTCGTTGAGGCGCTTGCCGAGTTTATCCAGCAGGCTGGCCGGCACATCGTCGAGCATTTGGGGGAAGTGCCGGGCGAGCAAATGCAGGTGCTCGGCGTCGTGCACCAGCGGGTCGTAATACAGGCCGTCGCTGTTCCACTTATCCACAAGGGAAAGCCATGGGACTTTGCGGAACACTGCATCGGCCTGGCGATCCTGCTTGAGCAACTTGTAGCTGGCGGCCAGGTACGCGGCGCCAATGTCGTTCTGCCAGGTGTCCTTGAAGTAGCTTTCATAGCGTTCGCGGATATCGCTCAAGGCGCCGCTTACCAGAATCCCCTGACGGCTCAACAGGTAACTGGCGTAGGCGCGGTTACGCAATTCCGACAGGCCTTCGCTCGGGCCGTTGGCCAGGTCGGTGAGGTATGCGTTGGAGCGTTGCAACAGGTCTTCCGGTACCGGCAGCCCGCGCTCCCGGGCCTCGATCAGGAAATCGGTGGCGTACAGGCTGGCGTACGGCGCCACGTCCGGGTTGGCCGCCCACAAGCCGAAACCACCGGCCTGGTTCTGCCGCTGACGCAGCATGCGCACCGCGCCGCTGAAGGCCTGCTCGGCCTCGGGCGCGTTGCCGCCCCAGATCAACGCAGGCATTGCCTTGGACACCAACTGTTCGGTGCAGGCGTAGCCGTAGTCATCCAGGTAATGCTTGAGGCCGTTGGCCCAAACCAGCGGCGACGCGGCGACGCCCAACTGCACATCGCGCAACTGGCTGAACAGCTCACGGGTCGGTTTCAACTCTTTGCTGGCGCTGTCGAAACGGCCCAGGCTCAGGGCAACGCGATGCTCGCTCAATGGCCGGATCGAGGTGGTTTCCGCTACCTGGATACGCTTGCCATCCGGCAGCACCGCGACAAAGCGCAAGTCGGCCGAGCCGAGGTTTTCGCCTACCTTGATCTTGAACTCGGCAACGCCTTCCTTGCGCGGTTGCAACGCCAGGGTGCTGGCCTTGTCGCCTTGCACCTGCAGGCCATCGCTGGTCTGCACTTCAAACTTCACGTCCGCCGCGGCGTCCAGGTTGCTGAACACCCCGGCGCTGACGCTGAACACATCCCCCGGTGCGACAAAGGCCGGCACGTTCGGCGTGATCACCAGCGGCCCGCGCACTTCGGTGTTGGCTTCGCTGACGCCCACGCTGTCACTGTCCACGGCCACCGCAAACAGGTGCAGCTTGCCGTTGAAGCTGTCCGGGACCTGGTAATGCAGCACGGTTTCACCGGCCGGCAAGTCCACCAGGCCAGACCACCAGGCCACAGGCGGCTGGTGTTTGCGCTTGAACGGGTTGAGGTGGTTGGCCAGGGCACCCTCGGTATCACCACCGGGCGCTGCCCCACTGAGCAGACGGCTGAATTCCGGCAGGATCAGGTCAAGGATCTGACTGGTACCAACCTCCAACGCGCGCTTCTGGAAGAAGAAGCCCAGCGGGTCCGGCGCCTGGTAGCGCGCCACTTGCAGGATGCCTTCGTCCACCGCGTAGACCACTGCGCGGCCAGGGCGGTCGGCGTTGACCTTGATATCCAGGGTCTGCCCCGGCTCGATCTTCGCCGGGCCTTCGACTTTCAACGCCATGCGCCGCGCATCGAGGTTGATGCTGAACGGCACCACGCCGTAGGACAGCGGGCTCATGTAGACCTCGGACGAGCCGATGTCCCGCACGAACTGCACGTTGACGTAGGCATTGCCCTCAAGCCCCGCAGGAACGCGGATGTGTTGCACGCTGTTGGTGCTGTCGGCCTTGAACCATTGCTGGGTGTAGACCTTGTCCCGCTCGATGGTGATCAACCCGGCACCGGTGTACGGCGCACGAATACTGATGGCGATCTCATCACCGGTGGCGTAGCTGCGTTTATCCAGGCGCAGTTGCAACTCGGCGTTGCGTTCCAGGGAGCGCGAGGTGTTGCCCCGGCCGGCCACGCTGTAGTCGATCTGGTTCAGCAGGTTGCCGTTGGCGTCCTTGAGTTGCAGGGTGAAATCGCCCGGGGTGCCGGTGTTCAGGGTTTGCTTGGCGCCATCCTTGGTCATCACCACCGGCGAGGCCGGCTGGCTGATGTTCTTGATGCGCGACTCGTACTTGTAGGTGCCGTTGGATTGCTTCACCAGCACCGAGACGTAGCGGTGCTCCACCACTTCACTGGTCAGGCCGTCCACGGCGACCGGCGTGAGGTCTGGCGCGACGGCCAGCCATTGCACCTGGCGCGGCGCGTCCTTGGCGACGAACGACAGCGAATCCTGGCTCTTCACACCTACCAGGTAGTGCGCCGCCGAGACCAGCAACGCGCTTTGTGCGGCGACGTTGCGGCCGCCTTCGGCTTCGTACACCTGGGTCATCACTTGCAGGCGGTAGGTGCTGTTGGCGAAGCGTTGCAGGTTGAGGTCCAGCACCGCCTGGCCATTGTCGTCGACGGTGGTTTCGGCCAGGTCTTCGGAGCTGGCTTCTTCCAGCGAGTCGTTCAGGCGGAAACGGTAATCGGGGTAGCGATCAAAGGCCGCGAGCGTTGGGCTCAGGGACATTTTGGCCGTAACGCGACGGCCGGCCGCCGGAGCGCCGAACAAGTGCATCGCGGTGACCTTGGCCACCACTTGGTCTGGCGGGATCCAGCCCAGCACCGGGGTGTCGTGCAGGCTGAGGCTGACTTTCATTCGGTCCGGTTCGAAGTCGCGGACCTTGAAGCTGACGCTGCCCAGGTCAGTGCGTCGCTGCTTCTCGCCGATCAGTTGCAAGGTGGCGGTGTAATCCCCGGAAGGCGCGACTTCGCTGCTCGGGAAATCAAAGGTTTCAAAACCGCTGGCGGAAAGCTTCAGCGGCTGGCGAATCACCTCCAGGCCCCGTGGGTCGGTGATTTGCAGCTCAACGGGCAAGCCTTGCAGCGCGCCTTTCCAGTCGCCGCTGCGCACGATCATGCCCAGGTGCGCGGTTTCGCCGGGGCGGTACAGGCCACGGTCGGTAAACAGGTAGGCACTGAGGCGATTGATCGCACCGTCCTCTTCCAGGCCGCCGACATCAAAGCGCGACAAATCCAGCTGCTGGGACTGACGGGCAATCGGCAGGAAGGATTGGTCATTGCCGCGACTGACCACATACATCAGCGGGGTTTTCTCGCGGCGCAGTTCATCCAGCTTGGCAAAATGCGCGTGGCCTTCGGTGTCGGTACGGCCACTGGCCACCGGCAAACCGTTGCGGCCGATGATATCGACCTGGGCGTCGGCTACCGGCGAGCCGTTGCCGATGGACTGCACGTAGACATCATGGCTGCCGTCGCTGGAGCGCTTGGCGATGATGCCCAAGTCGGTGACCACGATGAAGCGCAGGTCGCTGGTGGAGTCGTGGGAATACTCAAAGGTGCGATCGGCCGGGTCGTCCTGTGGGCTCAACTTGAGCACAAAAATGCCGCGGCGGCCGCCGTTGGCCGTCAGGTAATTGCTCAGGTCAACATTGTCATAGAGCGTTTTGGACGGGTCGCCAGCCGACAGCGGAATGTCCAGGCTCTGACGCTCCACCATCCGGTCGAAGTAGTCATTTGCAAAATTCGGTCGAGCAAAACTGCCGCTGCTCTGGTCCACCAGGTGCTGCAACTGGTTGGGCAGCAGGCGGGCAATTTCCACGTGGGCACCGGGTACGCCGCGGGCCATGAAGCCCAGGCGTTTTTCGCCGGTAAGACTGAGCAGGGCGCCGTCAGACAGGAACTGCAGCGTGCGCGGATAGGCCGGCATGCTCACCAGGGAAGCTGTCGGATTTTTCGCCAGGTAGCCGCCGATGGCTTCCAGGTTGGCCGGTACCCGCACATACAGGGCGCGGCCAGGCGGGGCCTTGAACTTGAAGGCGTGCAGGGTATTCAGCGGTTCGACGCTCGGCACGTGGGTCAGCTTGACCTTGGTGCTGCTGGCCAACAGCTTGTCGTCGATGTCTTGCAGGTTCCAGGGGCGGGTGTCGTCCTGGGCTTTTTCCGGCAGCATCCAGGCCTGCACTTTGTTGGCGATGGTTTCATCGGCCACGGCGCTGGAGCTGCTGAACATCAATACCGGCTCGGGCTCGGCGCGTTCGTTGTCGACAAAGCTGACTTCGGCCCCGGTAAAATTCAGGCGATAGCGCCCGGGTACGGTAACTTCGGCCACCAATGGCGCCGGGCTGGCGTTGCCGCCGTCACGTGCCTTGAGGCCTTCATCAAGCTTGGCGCTGACCGGGGTGCTTTCCAGCGGAGTGGCCAGGGCGGCGGAGCGCACGAAGGCATTGAGCTTGTGCTCGTCGAAGCTGATTTCCGGGCGGTTGGGCAGTTGCGCGTCGCGGTAGGCCAGGCCTTTGCCGAGGGTGACCGTGGCACGCTTGCGTACGCTGTCTTCATCTACCGGGTGGGAAAAATGGAAGGTCGCTACCAACTGTTTCTGCGTCGGGTTGCTTGGGTCCTGGTACAACTCGTTTTGCGCCAAGGTGGCGCGGAACGGTTGGGTGGAAAATTGGCTGCTGTATTGGCCAAGTAGCACGCCGTCGGCCAACAGGTTCTTCTTGGCCAGGTCGATGGTGTAGTGGGCGTCGACGGGCCAGTCTTTTTCCGGGGTGAACACCAGGCTGTGGTCATCCGACCAGCGCCAGGCTCCAGCGATGGCCGGCTTGAGGGTGATGCCTTCGGTGACCGGTTTGCCAATCGCTGCCAGCGGTGCCACGGATTCGGCGAAGCGCACCTGCAAGTTATCCACAACGGGCTGCGGCTGGGTGTAATCCGTCAGGTTGGGCTTGTGCAGCGAATAGCCCACGGTGTGGGGCTGCGGCAGGTGGGAATACCAATGCCAGCCATAAAAGCCTGCGGCCACCAGCAACACCAGGGCCAGTACGCCGCCAGCGGCCTGGCGCGGATACGCCCGGGCCTTATGGCCGACATTGACCACGCCGGTGCCTGCGGCGTGCAACCAGCGCGGCGGTTGCCATTGGCCGAACAGGCTGCGCGCCAGCCATCGCACGGCGTGCAACAGAACACTCACCACTGAGATCAAGGCGCCGAAAAAACGGCGGCTGGTCGCTTTTAACGAATCAAACATGGTGAGCATCCCTGGCAATGTGTCGCGTATCTTACACGTCTCTTTAATACAAAAGATGACGGCAAATACGCCGTACAGCTCAGGCGTGCTGCACGAAAGTGAGGCGTATCGCAAAACCGATCAAAAGGCTGCCAAACAGCCATTGTTGGAGGCGTTGGGCCGATGGGCTGCGCTCCAGCCAGCGGCCGACTCTTGCGCCAGCCAGGCCGTAGCAACTGTCGAATGCCAGGCCGACGACCACCAGAATCACGCCCAACGATGCAAACTGCGCCGTTACCGAAGGGCCAAGTGGATCGATAAATTGCGGCAGCAATACGGAGCAGAACAGCAACGCCTTGGGGTTGAGCAGGTTGGTCAGCAGGCCGCGCTGGAAGGCTTCGCGCCAGGCGTGCGCCGGTGCTGTGCCGCCTAGCGCATTCAGGTTGGGCAGCAGGTTGGCGCGCAGGCACTGCACGCCGATCCACAGTAGATACGCCGCACCGCCCAGGCGCACCACATCGAACGTCCATGGCGCAACCTTGAACAACGTTGCCAGGCCCATCCCTGCCAGCGCCACGTGGCAGCCTCGGGCCAGCCCCAAACCGGCTGCCGTTGCCAGCGCCATCGCCTTTCCCTGGCGGGCGCCGGTTTGCAGCAGCAGGATCATGTCCGGGCCGGGCAACAGGTACACCACCGCCAGTGCAAGTAAAAACAACCAGAGTTCTGCCATGTGCCTGCCCCTTGCGGTACGTGATTCGTAGGGCAATTTTAGGGGCGAAGGCCGGGGCAGGTGCTTGCGTAGTCAGCCCAAAAAGCGTCTAGTCTTGGCACACTCTGCCACTTCTGCCGGGCGAAACACTTCACTTATGCCAAATCTGAAACTGGATGCGTTTGACCGCAAGATTCTTGAAGCCCTGCAACGCGATGGCCGCCTGAGTAATGTGCAACTGGCAGATGAGATTGGCCTGTCGGCTTCACCCTGCTTGCGGCGCGTGCGCCTTCTGGAAGAAGCGGGCGTGATTCGTGGTTATCAGGCGAGTCTTGACCGGGATGAAGTCGGCTTGGGGCTGACGGTGTTTGTCGGGGTAAAAGTGGAGCGGCATAACGACGAACAGGCGCAGGCGTTCAGGCTGGCGGTGACGGCGTTGCCCCAGGTGATTTCGGCGTTTTTGGTGTCGGGGGAATCTGACTTCCTGCTGCAAGTGGTGGTGCCGGACTTGCGTGGGTATGAGCGATTCCTGACCGGGAGCTTGTTGAAGTTGCCGGGGGTGAGTGATATCCGCAGCAACTTTGCGATTCAGACGGTGAAGACGCCGGGGGCTTTGCCGCTGAGTCACCTCCCCACCTGAAAACTCCCCTCCCTTCGTAGCAGCTGTCGAGCTTTAGCGAGGCTGCGTAGGGCGCGACTCGGTCTGAGGTCGGTGGTGCGGCCGACGCAGCCTCGCTAGAGCTCGACAGCTGCTACGGGGGGGAAGGTAATTGAGTGAGGTTTCAGGTCCACCAGTAGCGTACGAGATGGAAGAAGATCGGCGCGGCAAAACACACCGAATCCAACCGGTCCAGCATTCCGCCGTGCCCTTCGATCATGTGCCCCCAATCCTTCACGCCCCGGTCGCGCTTGATTGCTGACATCACGATCCCGCCGGCAAACCCCAGCAGGTTGATCAACAGCGCAATCAGGAACGACTGCCAGGGATTGAACGGCGTGGTCCACCATAACGCCGCGCCGATCAGCGAGGACAACAGAATCCCGCCAACAAACCCTTCCACCGTCTTTGACGGCGACAGGTTGGGGGCGATTTTGTGTTTGCCGAACAGCTTGCCGCACACGTACTGCAATACGTCCGACAGTTGCACCACGATCACCAGGTAGGCGATCAGCAGCAGGTTGCGGCCTTCGTAGCCGACGATATCCAGGGTCAGCAGCGCCGGCACGAAAGACACGCAGAACACCGCGATCATCAGCCCCCATTGCACCTTCGACGCCCGCTCCAGGAAGTGCGTGCTGTCGCCGCCCAATGAAGCAAGGATCGGCAGCAGTAAAAACACGTACACCGGGATAAAGATCGAGAACAGTCCATACCAGTCGAAGTAGATCAGCAGGTATTGCAGCGGCAAGGCCAGGTAAAACGCTGCCACCAGTGCCGGGTAGTCGCTGCGCCGGGTGGGCGTGAGCGTGAGGAATTCGCGCAGGGCATAGAACGACACCGCGTAAAACAGCAGGATCACCGCGCCGGTGCCAAGCCAGAAGGCCACGCCGATTACCACCACCATCACCCACCACGCATTGATGCGGGCATTGAGGTTGTCGATCACCGCGTTGGGCGTGCCACGGGTGCGCAGTTTGAGGATCAGGCCGATCAGCGAGGCGAGCACCAGGATCGCGCCGATCCCGCCGAACAACATCAGGGTTTGGCTATCCATCTCAGGAGTGCTCCGGGGCGAGGGCGAGCAAGGCGTCGCGGGTGCGGGCGAGGAACAGCGCCTTGTCTTCGCCGTCCTCCAGTTGCAGCGGTGCGCCGAAGCTGGTGGTGCACAGCAATGGCAGCGGCAACACGCGGCCCTTGGGCATGACCCGGTTGAGGTTGGCGATCCACACCGGGATCAATTCGGCTTGTGGATAACTTTTTGCCAGGTGATACAGCCCGCTTTTGAAGGGCAGAAGGCCGTCTTCGAGGTTGCGCGTGCCCTCGGGGAAGATGATCAATGAGTCGCCATTCTCCAGGGCTTCGAGCATCGGCTGAAGCGGGTTATCCACAGGGTCCTTGCGCTCGCGGTCGATCAATACGCCATTGAATACCCGGTTGATGACGTAGCGGCGCAGGGCGCTGGTGTTCCAGTAGTCGCTGCCGGCCACCGGGCGGGTGAATTTACGCAGGTTCTGGGGCAACGACGCCCACAGCAGCACGAAATCCCCGTGGCTGCTGTGGTTGGCGTAATAGATGCGCTGCACCGGCACGGGTGCGCAGCCAAGCCACAGGCTGCGGGCGCCGGTGACGGTGCGGGCCATGGAGGTAATCAGGGTGGCGACCACGGGTTCGAACATGAGGATTCCTTATCCGGCGAAGGGCAGCCAGGGGCTGGCCAGGATGACGACCACGGTCAGCAGCACTTGCGCCGCCAGCAGATAGGCTTGCTTGCGCAACAGTTTCAGGGCGCCGCGACGGCGTTCGGCCCAGGGCCGGCCCGCGCGTTTGGCGGATTGCAGGCCGAGGGTGTGCATCGCCTGGTCAAAGTCGGGCGTGCGCTCGGTGTCGCGGGCCAGCAGGGCGAACAGGTCGGCGTCGAAGGCCACCCGCAGCGCCCAGTATTTTTGCAGCAGCCCGAGCACAATCATCCACAGGCTGAGGATCAGGCAGATTGGCGTGATGCTGGCCATCAGCAGTTGCGCGAGGCCGAACAGCACGCCGAGTAAAGTCAGGCCTGTGGATAACTGATCCAGCGAACGGCCCCGGCGCAGCAGGCTGGCGACCACCTGTAATTCCATATCAGCGGGCATGGGCTAAACCCTCCAAGGCTTCACGGTGAGCGGCGTGCAGGACTACACGTGGGCGTGCTGTACGAATGATAGCCACCGCATCGTCGATGTTGCCTGCGCGCCCGGTGTGCAGCAGCCATGCAGCCACGGCGGTCGCGCTGCGCGAGTAACCGAGGGCGCAGCACACCAGTAATGGGCCGGTTGAGCGCAGCCGTTCAATGGCTTGAGCGCCTTCCAGGCACTGCGCCGCAGTGGGCGCTGTGAGGTCGAGCACCGGCAGGCTGTAATAGGCACGGCCCTGTGGATTAATCGGCAATTCGGCGCACAGATCGACCACCGCCGTGAAAGAGCCTAGTTCGTTGGCTGTGGGAATTCGCCCCAGCCAAACGTTATCCACAATCTGATCGGGCTGTGGATGCTTACGTGTCCACAGGCGGGAATTGATCCAGGCGGCTACCAGGTAAGGCGCAAACAACCAGCGCGCTGCCGGAGTGAGTCGCCCATAAGTACGTTTCTGAAAGCCCGAAACGCCCAACACCCAGTAATTCGCCTTCATCAACCCGAGGGAGACCGCCGGCCATAGCAGCCATAACCAAGCGCCGCCGAGGGTCAGTGCCAGGATCAAACACGCTAACGACCCGAAGCCATACCGCAACCCAAGCCGCCAGCGCTGCCGGTCTCTGGTCAGGTGCGCGTTCAGCAGCGGGCTCGGATGCTCCAGCGGCCACAGCCACACGCACAGCCAGCCGGCGAGGGCGCCTGTGGGTAAGTCAATAAAGTGATGTTGATAAGTCGTCAGGACCGAAAGGCCGATCAACCCGAACCAGCCGTGCACCACCCAGCGCCACACGCCTTGGCTATGCCGCTGGTACATTATCCACAGCACCACCAGCAGGGCGATGTGCAGCGAGGGTGCCTGATTGAATGGCTTGTCGAACCCGGCGAGCACCGCAAACAACCAGCCGAACACGCCATCCAGCTCCGGCCGTTCGAAGGTGAAGCGCAACGGCCAGATCAGGAAACACGTGACAGCGATCACCTGGGCCGTCAGCAGGCGCAAGGCGTGTTGTTTCAACTCGTGGCGCGTACTGGGCAGCAGCAGCGAGAAACCGTAGAGCAAGTCGATCGACCAGTAGGGCACGATGGTCCAGGCCCAGAATGGGATATGGGTTTCCCAGCCGAACACCATGGTGCCCACATCACTGCGCTGGCTGGTGACCCACGTGGCAAAGCCGTAGGTGCTGAAAAACAGCGGCGCCAACAGCAGCAGCCACAGCACCGCCGGTTTTAACAGGCCCGGTTCACGCATGGGTCAGACCCTTTGTGCCAGGGACACGCTGAAAATCCCCCACTCATCCACACGCTGGGTAATCTTGCGGAAACCGGCGGCCTCCACCAGTTGGTCCATTTCCGCCTGGCTGCGCCGGCGCATCACCCAGGCCTGGCCCTGACGGTGGCTGGTGAGTGCGCGGGCGATCAGTTCCAGTTGCGGGTGCCACGGTTGGCCGGTGTACACCAGGTAGCCACCGGGCTCTACGGCTTCGGCCAAACCGGCGAGCGAACCGCCGACCATCGCGTTATCCGCGAACAGTTCGTACAAGCCGGAGACCACCGCCAATGTCGGCTTGGGCTCCAGCGCTGCCAGGTCTGCCCGGTCAAACGCATCGCCTTTGACGAACTGGGCGATGTCTCCCAGACCTTTTTCACGAATCAGCGCGCCACCGTCGCGCACGTTGATGTCGCTGTAGTCGCGCAGCAGGATCGATTCCGGCAACGGCGAAACGCCCTGCAAGGCTTCCAGAATGTACCGACCATGGCCGGCGGCGATGTCGACGATGCGTACTTCCCGCTGCTCGTCCCGCAGTTTGGCCATCGCCAGGCGCAACAACTCTTCCACGTTCAACTTGCGCTGACGAATGCCGCGCCAGCCGATGGAGTTCAGGTAGTTTGTGTCGATCATCCGCCCCAGCGCGCTTTTGCCGGTGGGTGTGTTGCGGTACACGTAGTCCAGGGTGCTGCCGGAGTCGAAACCGGTGTCGAAACCGAGCTTCACGCCATCCGACAGTTTGCTGCCCAGGCCCATGCTGGCGCGGGTCATGCGCCAGTAGAGGTCGCGCAGGGAGTTGCGTGGCAACGGCGCGGCGAGGGATTCGGATTCGGCGCAGGTCAGGCCGATCTTGTCCGCATCCAGCAAGGTGGCGCGGTCCAGCGGGTGTTCGAAGTTTTGCAGGATAAAACGTCGGGCACTGTTCAAGGCCACGGCGCGGTCCCGTTCACCAAGGGTGTCGTGGAAAAAGCCGGGGAGGATGTGCAGTTCTTTCTTCAAGCTGCCGAGGCGGTCGAAAAACTGCTGCTGGGGTTTGCGGTGCACCACAAAGTCCGAGCCGGAGATCAGCAGTTGGGTCGGCACCTGAATCGCCTGGGCATCGGCTACCACCCGGTCGGCGGCTTCGTACAGGCCCAGCAGCACATTCACCGAGATGGCCTTGGTGATCAATGGATCGCTGTCGTAGGACGCCACGCGCTCCGGGTCATGGCTCAGGAACTTGGCCTTGACGTAGCTGTTGACGAAAAAGTTGCCGCGAAACTTGCGCATCAACCCCAGGCCCGGCCGGGCGAAGGGCACGTAGAGCTTGACCTTGAACGCGGGGGAGGCGAGTACCAGCGAGCGAATCTTCGGCGCGTAGTCGTGCACCCAGGTCGCCGCGATCACCGCGCCCACGCTTTGGGCGATCACCGCGAGGTTCTCTTCCTCGATGCTGTAAGTGGCGCCGATATGGTCAACGAAGGTCTGCACGTCCCGGGCACTGGTGGCGAAGCTGGGGCTGTCACCCCGTGCGCCGGGGGACTGGCCATGGCCGCGGGCGTCCCAGGCGAAGAAGTCGAATTCCGGCAGGTTCAGCTCGTCCACCAGGTGGGCGATGCGCCCGGAATGTTCGTGGCCGCGATGGAACAGCACGATCGCCTTGCGCGGCGCAAAGCCTGCGGGTGCGGTGGCGGGCCAATGACGGTAGAAAAGGTCCACCCCGTCATGGGTGCTGAAGGTGTGCTCTTGCTGTTCACGCATCGCAAAATCCTTATGCAGAAGGGGAGGTTTGTTCTTCTTTGAGGCCTTGGCGCACGCGGTTGACCAGGGTGTAGGCCAGCAAGGCCGCGACCAGCCACATCACCGCCTCGACCCAAGCTGCACCCGGCCAGCCCAGCGCCACGCCGGTGGCCAGCACACCGAGCACAAACGCCCGGTCACTCTTGCCCATGGGCCCGTCATAGCGCCGTGAAGCCCCGACCATCGGCCCAAGCACGCCGGCGTATTCGCTGAACACCGCCAGCAGCGTCACCAGCAACACCGGCGCCAGGCTGACCTCGGGCAGCAGCGCAAACGGCAGGATCAGCGCGCTGTCGGCGATCACGTCACACAGTTCATTGAGGTAGGCGCCGAGCCGCGACTGCTGGCCGAACTCCCGGGCGAGCATGCCGTCGATGGCGTTGAGGGCCATGCGCAGGATCATCCACAGCGGGATCAGCGCAAACAGCCACACATGATGGGCGAAGCCGGCAATCAGCAATCCCACCAGCAGCGAAACCACCCCGGCCAGCACGGTAATCTGGTTGGCGGTAGTGCCGTTGTCGTACAGGCGCTGCACTAAAGGCCGCAGCAGGTTCTGAAAACGCGGTTTAAGCTGATAGATCGAAATCATGGGAGTGACGCTTCCTTGTCCGTAAGCCCGCGAAAAACTGTGGGGAGTGTGCCGATTTATCACACCGGACACTAGTGATGGCTCGTGTTTCTGGGGCTTTCATTACTATCACGGTGAAACCAAACAAAAATTTCACGCCCGGTGTTATAGGGTAACTAATTGTTTCTGGGTGGGCGTTTGGGGATGCGAGTGGATCTAGACGCTGATGACGTGGCCATTGAAGGGCTGCCGCGTTTTCAGCAAGGGTTGTTTCATGCCCGCCGGTTAAGGCAGGCCGGCATCGGCCTGACGGTGCTCGCGGTTAGCGGGTGGATGCTGGCGCTGTTTGTGGCACTGTTCGCCCCGCTGTCGATCTGGCCGGTGGTGCTGATCAACTGTGCCTCGGCGTTGCTGGTGCTGGTGGCCGGTGTGCAATCGGCATGGTGGGTCGCGGATTGGCGAGCCATGGCGCTGGAGGCGCCGGCGGCACTGCTGATCGAGGCGCCGCTGGCGGAAGAAAATCCTGGTTGGCTCAACCGCCTGTTCGGCCGCGTCGGTAGCGGCTTGCTGGTGCAGATTGGCGCGCCGGTGTTTTGGCTGTGTGGCTGGTCGTTGCTGGCGCTGTTCAGCGTGCTGGAGTTCTGGAGCCTGGCCTTGCCTGCTGCCGCAGTGGGCCAGGCTGCCAGTGTGGGCGCGGCTATCGCATTGGCACTGGCGTTTGGCTTGCTGGTGTTTGAACGGCGCATGGCCCAGGAAAGCACCGCCCAATGGCCGGAAGCCGCGCAACTGGCGCAACTGAGCCGGGTGGCGATTATCTGCCTGGTGATCAGTGCGATTTGCCTGCTGTTTGCCGGTGAAGAAACCGTGTGGCCATTGCGCCTGGCCGTGTTGATCGGCTTGTTGCCGGCCCTGGTGGCGCTGGAGTTTCTGTTACGAGGCGTGCTGTCGCTGTTCAGCCCGCGCCAGGAACGCCTTGAACCACGGCTGATGGCGCAAAGTTTTATCGCCGGGATGCTGCGCTGGCCGCCGCAACCGTTGCTCGCCTTGCAGCACGAACTGCACAACCGTTTCGGCATCGACCTGCGGCAAATCTGGGCCTTTACCTACATGCGCCGGGCCTTCCTGCCGGTGTTGGTGGTGGTGCTGGCGGTCGGTTGGTTGCTGACCGGCGTGCATGAAGTCGCCCTGCAAAGCCGTGGGATTTATGAACGTTTTGGCAAACCGGTAGAAGTCTTCGGGCCTGGCCTGCATGCCGGTTTGCCTTGGCCGCTGGGCCGCGTGTTGAACGTGGAAAACGGCGTGGTTCATGAGCTGGCCACCAGTGTTGGCGAAGCGGCTACCACCGATGTCGCCTCCGCTGAAGGCCCGGCGCCGTTGATCGCCAACCGCCTGTGGGACGCCACCCATGTGAATGACAAAGCCCAGGTGATCGCCAGCAGCAGCGGCGACAAGCAGAGCTTCCAGATCGTCAATATGGATGTGCGCTTCGTGTACCGCATCGGCCTGACTGATCAGGCGGCACTGGCCGCCACCTATAACAGCGCGGATGTGCCCACGCTGATCCGCAGTACCGCCAGCCGCATCCTGGTTCACGAGTTTGCCTCGCGAACCCTCGACGAATTGCTCGGCGAACAACGCAACAGCCTCGCGGATGAAATTGGCCGGGCAGTACAAGCGGACCTGAAGAAACTCAACAGCGGCGTGGAAATTCTCGCCACGGTGGTGGAAGCCATTCATCCGCCTTCCGGTGCAGCGAATGCCTACCACGCGGTGCAAGCCGCGCAGATCGGGGCCCAGGCGCTGATCTCGCGGGAGCGCGGCGCCGCCAGCGAGCAGACCAACCAGGCGTTGCTGCAAGCCAGCACCGCCCGCGACCAGGCCCAGGCCACGGCCCGTGAGGTCAGTGCTGGCGCCCAGGCGGCAGACCTGCGTTTCAGCGCCGAACAAAAGGCCTATCAGCAAGCTGGCCAGGCCTTTGTGCTGGAGCAGTACCTGAGCCAACTGAGCCAGGGCCTGGCCCACGCCAAATTACTCATTCTTGATCATCGCCTGGGCGCCAGTGGCGCACCGACCATCGATCTGCGTTCCTTTACCTTACCGGCCGACCCTGCGGTGCCGCGTAAAGCCGTTCAATAAGGAGTTCATCTGTTGAGCGCTCATTCTCACGATCACGCAGGCCATGGTCACCACCACGGCCATCATCATCACCATCACGGCGATGAACAGCAAGCCGGCCCGTTCCCTTGGCGGCGCATGGGCTGGGCGGTGTTGCTGGTGCTGTTCGCCATCGCCGCTGCCAGCCTGGTGCAGGTGCGTTCCGGTGAAGCCACGGTGATTACCCGCTTCGGCAACCCGTCGCGGGTACTGCTGGAGCCGGGCCTCGGCTGGCGCTGGCCGGCGCCGTTCGAAGCGGCGATTCCGGTAGACCTGCGCCTGCGCACCACCTCCAGCGGTTTGCAGGATGTTGGCACCCGCGATGGCCTGCGGATCATCGTGCAGGCCTACGTGGCCTGGCAGGTGCAGGGCGATGCCGACAATGTGCAGCGCTTTATGCGCGCGGTGCAGAACCAGCCGGATGAAGCGGCGCGGCAGATTCGCACCTTTGTGGGCTCGGCGCTGGAAACCACCGCTGCCAGTTTCGACTTGGCCAACCTGGTGAACACCGATGCCAGCCAGGTGCGGATCGCTGATTTTGAAGCGCAACTGCGCCAGCAGATCGATCAACAATTGCTCACCACCTATGGTGTGCGTGTGGTGCAGGTCGGCGTTGAACGGCTGACCTTGCCCTCGGTGACCCTGGCCGCCACGGTCGACCGCATGCGTGCCGAGCGCGAAACCATCGCCACCGAACGCACCGCCGTGGGCAAGCGTGAAGCGGCGCAGATTCGTTCGGCTGCCGAGCGTGATGCGCGAATCGTCCAGGCCGACGCCACCGTGAAAGCCGCCGATATCGAAGCGCAATCCCGGGTCGAAGCCGCGCAGATTTATGGCCGTGCCTACGCCGGCAATCCGCAGCTGTATAACCTGCTGCGCTCTCTCGACACCCTCGGCACGGTGGTCACGCCGGGCACCAAAATCATCCTGCGCACCGACGCGGCGCCATTTCGCGCATTGGTGGATGGGCCCAAGGATGTCCAGCCATGAGTGAGCGGGAAAGCCTCGACAGCCCGTGGATCCAGGCTGGACGGCTGACGTTCCTGGCGCTGTATGCGGTGACGGTATTGGCCGCGCTGGCGTGGGCGTTTTCCAACGTGCGCCAGATCGACCCGCAGAACCGCGCCGTGGTGTTGCACTTCGGCGCGCTGGACCGGATTCAGAATGCCGGGCTGCTGTTGGCCTGGCCAAGGCCGTTCGAGCAAGTCGTGCTGTTGCCCGCCGCAGACCGGGTGATCGAACGCCGGGTAGAAAACCTGCTGCGTTCCGATGCCGCCACTCAAGCCGACCGCGTGGCCAGTTTTGCCACGCCACTCAGCGATGCCCTGGCCGGCTCCGGCTACCTGCTGACCGGCGATGCCGGCGTGGTGCAACTGGATGTGCGGGTGTTTTATAAGGTCACCGAGCCTTACGCCTTTGTATTGCAGGGTGACCATGTGCTGCCGGCCCTGGATCGGCTGGTCACCCGCAGCGCCGTGGCCCTGACCGCCGCGCGGGATTTGGACACCATTCTGGTGGCGCGCCCCGAGCTGATCGGCGCCGACAACCAGGCCGCCGAACGCCGCGAACGGCTGCGCGGGGATCTGGTGCGCGGCATCAACCAACGCTTGGCCGACCTGGCGTCCACCGGCCTTGGGCTGGGCATCGAAGCCACCCGTGTCGACGTGCAATCGAGCCTGCCGGGCCCGGCGGTCAACGCGTTCAACGCGGTACTGACCGCCAGCCAGCAAGCCGACAAGGCGGTGGCCAACGCCCGCACAGACGCTGAAAAACTCACCCAGACCGCCAATCAGGACGCCGACCGCGCCATACAAGTGGCCCACGCCCAGGCCAGCGAGCGCCTGGCCAACGCCCAAGCGCAAACTGCCACCGTCGCCAGCCTGGCCCAAGTCAAAGACCCCGGCCTGCTGCTGCGCCTGTACCGCGAGCGCCTGCCGAAGATTCTCGGCCAGGCCGGCTCCGTGACTACGGTCGACCCTAAAGACGATTCCCACCTGATCATTCAGGGAGCCGAACAATGACCGCCCCCGCCGCCCCGATGCTTTCATCGGCCGAACAACGCAGCGCCGCCCGGCAACTGACCCTGGCGATGCTCGCCTTGGGCCTGCTCTGCCTCGGGCTGGTATGGCGCTGGCTGGCACCGGACCAGACCGGCGTGAGCCAACTGCTGCTGGGCGTGGCCTCGTTGCTGGTGGCCGTGCCCGTGATGCGCTCGGCCTGGTACAGCCTGCGTTACCCGAGCCTGCATGGCATCACCGACCAACTGATCGCGCTGGCGATGCTGGGCGCCTGGGCCACCGGCGACCTGCTGACCGCCGCGCTGCTGCCGATCATCATGATCTTCGGCCATGTGCTGGAAGAGCGCAGCGTCATCGGTTCCCAGGAAGCGATTCACGCCCTGGGCAAACTGACCCGTAGCCACGCGCGTTTGGTGCAGGCCGACGGCACCATTCTGGAAGTCGACAATGGCATTCTGAAGACCGGCGATATCGTCGAAGTGCGCGCCGGTGACCGGGTGCCGGCCGACGGCGTGGTGCTGTCGGGCCAGGCCAGCCTCGACACCGCGCCGATCACCGGCGAATCGGTGCCGCTGGAGGCGAGTGTTGGCGTGCAGGTGTTTGGTGGCGCGATCAACCTCGACGGTCTGCTGCGCCTTGAAGTGACCCGCACCGGCAATGAATCGACCCTGGGCAAAGTCATCGCCCTGATGCAGAGCGCTGAACGCTCCAAGCCGCCGATCACTCGGCTGCTGGAACGTTACGCCGGCAGTTACATGGTGCTGGTGTTATTGCTGGCGGCGGTGACCTGGTTTGTCACCAATGACGCCCAGGCGATGCTCGCCGTGCTGGTGGCGGCCTGCCCGTGTGCGCTGGTGTTGTCGGCACCCGCCACGGCGATTGCGGGCATTGCGGTGGCCGCGCGTCACGGCATTTTGATTCGCAGCTCTGCGTTTCTCGAAGAGTTGGCAGACCTGACCTCACTGGTGGTCGACAAGACCGGCACCCTCACGTTTGGCACCCTGCGCTTGCAGTCCATCGAAACCACTGAGCCGGATCGGCAAGTGCTGCTCAACCTCGCAGCCAGCCTTGGCTCGGCCAGCAGCCACCCGGTCAGCCGGGCGTTGGCGGGGCTGGCGACTCAGGAACAAATGTTGGTGTTGTCGGATATTCGCGAGCGTCAGGGGCTCGGTGTGGTGGCGCAGACGGGGCAGGGCGAAGCCGCTCTTGGCCGACCGGAATTGTTTGAGCAACTGGGCATCGCGACCACGGCGGTCCCCAACCACGACGGCCCGATTGCCGGTCTGGCGCTGAACGGGCAATTCCTCGCCTGGCTGTTGCTGGCAGACAGCGTTAAGCCGGAAGCCCGCCAGGCGATGAAGGAGCTGCGTGAATTGGGCCTGGGTCGCCAACTGCTGCTGACCGGCGACCGACAAAGCGTGGCCGACAGCCTGGCGCTGGAAGTGGGCATCACTGACGTTGAAGCCCAGGCCTTGCCCGAAGACAAACTCAACCGCGTGCTGGGGGAAATCGGCAGCGGTTTCCGGCCGATGGTGGTGGGTGACGGGATCAACGATTCCCTGGCGCTCAAGGCCGGCGTGGTCGGTGTGGCGATGGGCGCGGGCGGGGCGGATATAGCCCTGGCGTCGGCGGACGTGGTGCTGATCGGCAGCGACCTGCGGCGCCTGGGCACCTGCGTGCGCTTGAGTCGCCAGTGCCGACACACGTTGCAGGTCAATGTGATTATCGGTTTGGGCTGGACGCTGGCCATCGTGGTGTTCGCCGCATTCGGCTGGCTGGGCGCGGCGGGGGCAATGATTGCGGCGGTGTTGCACAACCTCAGTACGCTGTTGGTGCTGGGTAATGCGGGGCGCTTGTTGCGGTTTCAGGAGCCCCTGTTGAAACTGGACGAATAAATTTCAAATTATTTTCAGTCTCGCTGTAACGCCATGAGGGCACCTCACTCTAGTGCTATGTCGAGACTGAACAATCCGTTCAGACCGGCTCCACTACCGATCATGAGGAATACACAATGAACATCAAATCCGCTGCTGCTGGTGCCGCCCTCGCTATCGCTGCTGCTGGCATGTTTGCCGGTGTTGCCACCCAGGTGCAGGCAGCAGACGCCCAGGTCCATTGCTATGGCGTCAACGCTTGCAAAGGCCAGAACGACTGCAAGACCAAAGACCACGCGTGCAAAGGCATGGGTTCTTGCAAAGGCCAGGGCTTCCTGTCGATGAGCAAATCGATGTGCGACGAGAAAGGCGGCAAAGTCGGCGAGTAACCGACCACCGAGTGCTACCGCAGCGGGCCCCCCGCCGCTGCGGACACTTTCCCCAGGAGTGTTTTTATGTCCGCCTCCCTTCCGAGCCTGGGTTACGGCCTGGGTCTACGCAGCGAGTACTACCAGCAGATCCTTGAACAATCGCCGGCCGTGGATTGGTTCGAAGTGATCTCCGAGAATTATCTGGTCCAGGGCGGCAAGGCCTTGTACTACCTGGATGCGATAGCCGAGCGTTATCCCCTGGTGATGCATGGTGTGTCCCTTTCAATCGGTGGGCCGCATGCCCTCGATGTCGACTACCTGAAACAACTCAAGCAGCTCTCCGAGCGCATCCGGCCGGCGTGGGTTTCCGATCACCTGTGCTGGAGCCGCGGCAACGCGCACCAGCTGCATGACCTGTTGCCACTGCCCTATACCGAAGAAAGCCTGTACCACGTCGCCGCTCGCGTACGGCAAGTGCAGGACGTGTTGCAGCGTCCCTTCGTGCTGGAAAATGTCTCCAGCTATGTGCGCTCCAAGGCTGACGAATTCACCGAGTGGGAGTTTCTCAACGCCCTGACGCATCTCACCGGCTGCCAACTGTTGCTGGACGTGAACAACGTATACGTCAGCTCGCGAAATCATGGGTTCGATGCTTGGGAATTTATCCGCAACCTGCCGCCCGAAAGCATCCGCCAACTGCACCTGGCCGGGCACATGGATTACGGCGATTACGTGATCGACACCCATGACCACCCGGTATGCGATCCGGTGTGGGCGCTGTATCAGCAGACCCTGGAGCACCTTGGGCCGGTCTCGACCTTGCTGGAGCGTGATGACCATTTCCCGCCGTTCCAGGAACTGCTCGACGAACTGAGCAAGGCCCGCGAGCTGGGCGCGAGCGCATTGGACAGGAGAGCGTTATGCGCCTGATCGATTGGCAACTGGCGTTTGAACAGCATTTGCTGGCCGAGGCTTCCACTGCCGAGAACGCCTTCAGCGCCACCTTGATCGGCGGCCCGACCCTGGACGTTGAGACAGGCCTGGCGATTTACCACAACGCCTATCACGCACGGTTGCAGGAAGTGCTGCGCGATGACTTCAGCGCCGTCTGGTATTGGCTGGGGGATGATGAGTTTGCGCAGTTGGGTGCGGCCTATATCCGCCTTTACCCCTCGGCCCATTACAGCCTGCGCTGGTTCGGCGAGCGTTTTCCCGGGTTTATCGTCGAGCATTACGCCGAGCAAGGTATGGCCCTGGCCGAGCTGGCGCGGCTCGAATGGGCATTCACCCTGGCCTTTGATGCGCCGCAGGGCGAGCCGTTGAGCCTGCAAGACATGGCAACCCTGCCGCCAGAAGACTGGCCCGAGCTGCAAGTGCAGTTGGCGCCCTCGGTGCAGCAGGTGCTGTGTGATTTCAACAGCCTGGGCATCTGGCGTGCGAGCAAGGGCGAGTGGGACTTTCCTGGCAGCGAGGCCTTGCCGCTGGCGCAGGTGTGCCTGGTCTGGCGGCAGCACAACGTGTGCCAATACCGCAGCCTGGAACCGGCTGAAGCGGGCGCGCTCAAGGGCATGGTCGCCAGCGGCTGGAATTTTTCCGAACTGTGCGCCGAGCTCGCAGTCACTTACCAGGAGGGCGCGCCATTGCAAGCGGTTACCTGGCTGAAACAGTGGATCCAGGACGGTTTGCTCCAGCGGCGGGCACCATAGAAAAGGGCTATTGATTCGATAGCCTGCTAATTTTTCCGTGGATGGTCTACCCTCATTTCAGACGTCTGAAACAAGGGGGGACTACTCATGCTCGCGCAACTTCCACCGGCCTTACAGAATCTCAAGCTACCGCTGCGTCTTCGACTCTGGGACGGCCATGAATTTAACCTGGGCCCGGATCCCAGTGTCACCATTGTGGTCAAGGACCCCATGATGGTTTCCAAACTCAGCCATCCGACGCTCGATTCGTTGGGCGAAGCCTTCGTCGAGGGCAAACTGGAGCTGGAAGGCTCCATTTCCGAAGTGATCAGGGTCGTTGACGAGTTGAGTCACGCCTTGGTAGATGACGACGGCGACACTCCTCCGGTGCGCTCGATCCACGACAAGGCCACTGACGCCGCCGCTATTTCCTACCATTACGACCTGTCCAACGAGTTTTACCAGCTGTGGCTGGACCGTGACATGGCCTATTCCTGCGGGTACTTCGAGACCGGCAGCGAATCCCTCGACCAAGCCCAACAAGACAAATTCCGCCACCTGTGCCGCAAGTTGCGGCTGCAGCCGGGGGAGTATCTGCTCGACGTGGGCTGCGGGTGGGGCGGGCTGGCGCGGTATGCGGCGCGGGAATTCGGGGTCAAGGTGTTTGGCATCACCCTGAGTAAGGAACAGCTCGAACTGGCTCAGGAGCGGGTAAAAGCCGAAGGCCTGGAGGACCAGGTTGAGCTGAGGCTGCTCGACTACCGTGACTTGCCCCAGGATGGCCGGTTCGACAAGGTGGTGAGCGTGGGCATGTTTGAACACGTCGGCCATGCCAATTTGGCGCAGTACTGCAAGCTTCTGTACGGGGCGGTGCGTGAAGGCGGTCTGGTGATGAACCATGGCATTACCGCCAAACATACCGATGGCCGGCCGGTGGGCCGTGGTGCCGGGGACTTTATCGAGCGCTATGTGTTTCCCAATGGCGAGCTGCCGCACCTGGCAATGATGACCGCCGAGATCAGCGAAGTCGGGTTGGAGGTGGTCGACGTCGAAAGCCTGCGCCTGCATTACGCGCGCACGCTGGACCACTGGAGTGAGCGCCTCGAAGACAACCTGGAAGCGGCGGGCAAGATGGTGCCGGAACAGGCTCTGCGCATCTGGCGGCTGTACCTGGCTGGCTGTGCGTATGCGTTTGCCCGGGGCTGGATCAACCTGCATCAGATTCTGGCGGTGAAACCGCATGCCGATGGGAGCCATGAGCTGCCGTGGACGCGGGATGACCTGTACCAGTAAACCCCGGTACCTGTAGGAGCGAGCTTGCTCGCGAAACACTTGAGGACGCCGCGTTTATCCAGAATGAACGCGTCATCGTTAACGTTCTTCGCGAGCAAGCTTGCTCCTACAGGATCGGAGAAATCAGACGCGCGACCCGCATGCCCAGTTGTTGCAGGCGGTGGGTCTGGCGGTTTTCTTCCTGGCTGATTTCATGGGCCTGGGCGAAGTCTTCCAAGAGCATCTGCTCCACCTGGCTGGCAAACGTGTCATCCACCGTCAGCAACATCACTTCGAAGTTCAGCCGGAATGAGCGGTTATCCAGGTTCGCACTGCCGATGGCGCTGATTTCACTGTCTACCAACACCACTTTCTGATGCAGGAACCCCGGCGTGTAGCGGAACACCCGTACCCCGGCACGCACGGCTTCGATCGCATACAGGCTGGAGGCGGCATAGACGATGCGGTGATCCGGCCGCGATGGCAGCAGCAGGCGCACGTCGACGCCGCGCAGCACCGCCAGCCTCAGTGCGGCAAACACCGCTTCGTCCGGAATGAAATACGGGCTGGTGATCCACACCCGCTCGGTCGCCGCGTGAATCGCTTCGACGAAAAACAGCGAGCAGGTTTCATAGGGGTCTGCCGGGCCGCTGGCCAGTAATTGGCAGAGCACGCCGTCATCCGGGTAGGTATCCGGCAGCAGGAGCGGCGGCAGCTCCCGCGCTGCCCAGAACCAGTCCTCGGCGAACGATTCCTGCAAGCACGCCACCACCGGGCCGCTGACCTGCACATGGGTATCGCGCCACGGCGCCAGGGGCGGTTTCTTGCCCAGGTATTCGTCACCGACGTTATGCCCGCCGACAAACCCGGTAATGCCATCGACCACCACGATCTTGCGGTGGTTGCGGAAGTTGACCTGGAAGCGGTTTAGCCAGCCGCTGCGCGTGGCGAATGCCTTGACCTGCACCCCGGCGTCCCGCAGCGACTGCACATAACGATGGGGCAGGGCATGGCTGCCAATACGGTCATACAGGACGAAAATCAACACGCCTTCGGCGGCTTTTTCCTTGAGCAGGGCGTGCAGTTGGCGGCCGAGTTCGTCGTCATGAATGATGAAGAACTGGAACAGTACGGCCGTCTTCGCCGAACGAATCGCCTCGAAAATCGCACTGAACGTGGCCTCGCCATTGATCAACAGGCGCACCTGATTGTTCGCCAGGCACGGCATGCGCCCCAGCTTGGGCATGGCGCGCAGCGAGGCGTAGGCCTGGGAGTTGCGCGCGGCCAGCGCCTCTTCGACCCACGGGCGCCAGTTAAGCTCGGTGATTGCCTTGTGCATTTCCTGGTTGGCCTGGCGCCGTGCCTGAATATAGGCGTCGAAAGTACTGCGCCCAAAGATCAGGTAGGGAATCAGCGTCAGGTAAGGGATAAACATCAACGACAAGGCCCAGGCAATCGAGCCTTGGGCGGTCCTGACGGTCAGCACCGCGTGGATGGCCGCGAGGGTGCCCAGAAAATGCAGAGTGGCAATGAAATAGGCGAGCAGGTGCGGGCCAAAGAAATCCATGGACAACGGTACTCCTGACAAACGAGTGCCTAACAGACCATGTTCGGCCACGAATGTCGCTATTTTATTTGCTGTGCAACACTGGCGCTTTTGCGGCGTCTAACGCCGACAATTGCCCAGGAGTTACCCGATGAATGCTCGTCTGCTTGGTTTGGCCATGGTTATTGGTTTATCGCTGCCTGTGGCGGCGCAAGCGCAGATGTTGGCGCCGGGTTTGTGGGAACTGACCACCAGCAACATGAAGGTCGATAACCAGGACCTGCCGGATTTGTCGCTGATCCTTGGTCAGCTCAAGCAACAGATGACTCCGGAACAACGCGCCATGCTTGAGAAGCAAGGCATCACCATGGCCGGTAAAGGCGTGCAGGTATGCCTGACACAAGCCCAGGTGGCGTCCGATTCCATCCCGCTGACCGACCCGCAATCTGGCTGCAAGCAGGAAGTGACCGACAAGACCGGCAACCAGTGGAAATTCCGTTTCAGTTGCCCGAAAGCCCAGGGCACCGGCGTAGCGACATTCCAGAGCCAGCAGGAATTCACCACCACGGTGAACGGCACCTTCAACGCCACCGGCGTTCAGCAAAAGGGCAGCCTGGACACCCACGCGCAGTGGTTGGGCAGCAACTGCGGCACGGTCAAACCCCGCGCTTAACTGGGAGCGCCCCGATAAAAAATGTAGGAGCTGGCTTGCCTGCGATTGCGGTGTGCCAGTCAACCTGATTGGCACTGATAAACCGCTATCGCAGGCAAGCCAGCTCCCACATTTGATTGGATTGTCAGTTCCTGATTCTCTTCAGCGCTGAAAATGCAGCGGCAAACCCTGGCAACTGTCGTGTACGCGCCCGTCGTGCCAGGCCAGGTGGCCGGAGACCAGCGTGGTGCTGACGCTGTGCCGGAAGCTGCGCCCGGCAAAAGGTGTCCAGCCGCAACGGGCCAGGACCGGCTGGCTGCTGACGGGCTTGCCGTGGGGTTCGGGTTTGATCAACACCAGGTCGGCCCAATAGCCTTCGCGCAGGTAGCCACGGTCGGGGATGGCAAACAGGTCCGCGACGCGATGGCTGGTTTTCGCCACCAGTGTGGCCAGCGGCAGCAAGCCGTCGGCGACCAGTTCCAGCAGCGCCGGCAAAGCGTGTTGTACCAGCGGCAAGCCTGACGGCGCTTCGCGATACGGCAGCTGTTTTTGCGCCCAAGTGTGCGGCGCATGGTCACTGCCGATCACATCCAGACGATCACTCAACAATGCCTGGCGCAAGGCGTTGCGGTCGGCGCGTGTCTTGATCGCGGGGTTGCATTTGATCTGGTGGCCGAGGCGCGCGTAGTCGCGGTCATCGAACAACAGATGGTGCAAACAGACTTCCGCCGTAATGCGCTTTTCCGCCAGGGGTTTGTCTTCGAACAGTACCAACTCGCGTGCGCTGGTGATGTGCAACACATGCAGGCGTGTGCCGTGCCGCTTGGCCAGATCCACCGCTAAGGAGGACGAGCGATAGCAGGCCTCGGCATCGCGAATCAGCGGGTGAGCCACGGCAGGAATGTGCTCGCCAAAGCGCTCGCGCATCCGTTGTTCGCTGGCGTGAATACTCGGCGTGTGCTCGCAGTGGGCCAGCAGAATCGTCGGCACGTCGGCGAACAGGCGCTCCAGAATCTTCGGATCATCCACCAGCATATTGCCGGTGGAGGCGCCCATGAACACTTTGACGCCGGCGACTTCGCGCGGGTCCAGCGCCGCTACGGTGTCGAGGTTGTCGTTACTTACCCCGAAGTGGAATCCATAGTTGGCCACCGAATGCAGCGCGGCGCGGCGCTTCTTGTCGGCCAGCGCGTCCAGGTTCAAGGTCGCCGGGCTGGTGTTGGGCATGTCCATGAAACTGGTAATGCCACCGGCCACCGCCGCACGGGACTCGCTGTAGAAACTGCCTTTGTCCGGCGCACCGGGCTCACGGAAATGCACCTGGTCGTCGATCATCCCCGGCAACAGCCACTGGCCCTGTGCGTCGATTTCTACCGGGGCATTGGCGTTGTCGATGCTGCTGGCGATTTTCTCGATGCGGCCATTGGCGACCAGCAGGTCAGCCTCCAATTCCTGGCCTTCGTTCACCAGGCGGGCGTTGCGGATCAGCAGGCGGCTCATGGTCAGAACTCGTTTTGCAGGGCTTTGTAACCGCGCACCAGGTCGACGTTGGTGCGCGCCACGTCTTCGGAAAATTCCGAGGCGCTGACGCTCACCGGCGGGAACTGGGACAGGTCGGTGTTAGGGCCGATGCGGGTGGTGGAGGGCACGTAGAACGCGGCGGGCAAATCGCGGCCGTCGACGACCGAGTTGTGCCGCACCACGCAGCCGTCGCCGACGACGCAGTTGAACAGCACGCTGTTGAATCCGATGAAAACCCGGTCACCCACGGTACACGGGCCGTGGACGATGGAGCGGTGGGCGATGGAGGTGAACTCGCCAACGGTCACGGCGGCGCCGGACTTGGAGTGGATCACCACGCCGTCCTGGATATTCGAATTGGCGCCAATAATGATTGGGTCCATCTCGCCATTGGCGTTGACTTCATCGGCGCGGATCACTGCGTACGGTCCGACAAATACGTTTTCGCCGATGATGACCTTGCCGCAGATGATTGCGGTTTTGTCGACGTAGGCCGATTCGGCAATCACGGGCAGATCACCGGAAGGGTTTTTGCGGATCATGGGTCTGGTTCCTTGAGAGGCGCGGTGATGATGTTTACGTAGCGGCCGTCGATGGCGTTGTAGAAACAGGTGGGCCGGCCGGTGTGGCAGGCCGGGCCTTGTTGGTCGACGATCAGCAATACAGCGTCGCCGTCGCAGTCCAGGCGCGCTTCCACCAACTGCTGCCAATGGCCGGAGGTCTCGCCTTTGCGCCACAGTTGCCGGCGCGAACGGGACCAGTAGCAGACCTGCCCGGTGGCCAACGTTTCGTCGAGGGCCTGGCGGTTCATCCAGGCCAGCATCAACACCTCGCCGCTACCGTGTTGCTGGGCGATGGCGGCAATCAGGCCATCGCTGTTCCACGCCAGGGCGTCGAGCACGCTACCGAGTGGAAAACGGCTGCCGATGGCAGCCCCCTCCAGGTCGAGCATGCTCAGGGTCATGGCTTGCTCAGGGCCGCGCACAGGGTATTGAGGTTGTATTCGAACAGGCCGGTAAAGGTGCTGGCCGGGCCTTCGGCTGCCAGCGCGTCGGAGTACAGGGTGCCGCCGATTTGCGCGCCACTTTCGTCAGCGATCTGCTGGAGCAGGCGTGAGTCCTTGATGTTTTCCATGAACACGGCCTTGACCTTGTCCTTGCGGATCTGGGTGATCAGCGTGGCAACTTCGGCAGCCGACGGTTCACGTTCGGTGGACAGACCTTGGGGCGACAGGAACTCGATACCGTAGGCCTGGCCCAGGTAACCGAAGGCGTCATGGGAAGTCACGATGCGGCGATTGCCCGGCGGCAGTGCGCCGAACTTGGCCTTGGCTTCAGCCAGCAGGCGGTAGATTTCTTTGAGGTACACCTGGCTGTTGTGCTCGTAGTCCGCCTTGTTGGCCGGGTCGGCGGCGATCAGCGCCTTGGTGATGTTGTTCACGTAGATAACGGTGTTGGCCAGGTTGTGCCAGGCGTGCGGGTCGGGAATGGTCTCGCCGTCTTCTTCCATGGTGTGGGACAGCACGCCTTTACTGGCGGTGACCACGGTGGCCTTGGTCTCGGTGCTGGTGACCAGGCGATCCAGCCACGGCTCAAGACCCAGGCCGTTCTTGATGATCACCCGGGCCTTGAGCAAGGCCTTGGCGTCGTCCGGGGTCGGTTCATAAGTGTGGGCATCGGCGTCGGGGCCGACCATATTGCTGATCTGGATATGATCGCCACCGACCTGATGGGTCATGTCGTCAAGAATACTGAAGCTGGTAACCACCTGAAGTTTGTCGGCAGCCTGGGCCGTCGCGAACGACAACGGCAGCAACACACTGAACAGCACGAGTAGAGCGCGCATCGGGAAACACCTCATTGGGATGTAAGCAAAGGCGGGCGGCGCAGCAAGCCGTGCACCGGACCGAAGACCACAGACAGCAGGTAAAAGCCGCCAGCCACCAGCACAATGGCCGGGCCGCTGGGCAGCGAGTAGTAGAACGACAACAACAAGCCAAGCCACACCGACAGGCATCCCAGCACCGCTGATATGGCGATCAACACCGGCAGGCGCCGGCTCCAGAAACGTGAAGCAATCGCCGGCAACATCATCAAGCCGACCACCATCAAGGCGCCGATGGCCTGGAAGCCGATCACCAGGTTCAGCACCACCAGTGTCAAAAACAGACCGTGGGCCAGTGGGCCGAGACGGCTGACGGTTTGCAGGAACAGCGGGTCGAGGGTGTCCAGCAGCAGTGGTTTGTAGATCACCACCATGGCGATCAGGCTGAAGCCCGAGACCCAGAGCATCCCGGTAAGGGTCGGGCCGTCTACCGCCAGCGCCGAGCCGAACAACAGGTGCAGCAGGTCCAGGCGCTTGCCGGCGAGGCCAAGGATCAGCACCCCGCTGGCCAGGGAGATCGGGTAGATAGCCGCGAGGCTCGCGTCTTCCTTCAGTCCCGTGCGGCGGGTGATCCAGGCGGCGAGGCCGGCCATGCTCAGGCCCGCGCCCAGGCCACCGATGGTCAGCGCGGGCAGGCTCAGGCCGGCAAACCAGAAGCCCAGGGCGGCGCCGGGCAGGATGCCATGGGACACCGCGTCACCGATCAGGCTCATGCGGCGCAGAATCAGGAATACCCCCAGCGGCGCAGTGCTGCACGCCAATACCAGCCCGCCGATAAGCGCGCGGCGCATAAAAACAAAGTCGAGAAACGGCATCCACAGGTGGGCAGCGAAGTGCATCAGGCCACCTGCATTTGCGGCTGCGGGCGAATCAGTTCTTTGCTTGAACCGAACACGCAGCCGCTGCTTTTGATCTGCACCACTTGCTGGGTGTGCTGGCGTACGGAGCCGAGGTCATGGCACACCACGACCACCGTGCGGCCCGCGTCGTGCCAAGCGTGGATATGTTTCCAGCACAGCGCCTGGCCATCTTCGTCGAGGGCGGCGTGGGGCTCATCCAGCAACAATATCGGCGACTCGGCCAGGCTCATGCGGGCGAGCAGGGCGCGTTGCAACTCGCCACCGGACAAGGCCATCAACGGTCGATGTTCCAGGCCGCTGAGGCACCAGTCTTCGAGTACGGCGCCCAGGCGTTCGGTGCGTTGTTGCGGGGTTTGCTTGCTGCCCCAGAAGCCGGCGGCCACCAACTCTTCGAGGTTGATGGGGAACTGACGGTCGAGGTTCTGTTGCTGGGGCAGGAACGACAGGCCGCCGCGGCGTGGAACATCGAGGGTCACCTTGCCGGCCAGCGGTTTCTGCAGGCCAGCGATAACTTTGAGCAGGCTGCTTTTGCCGGTGCCGTTGGCGCCGATAATGCCGGTGAGGCTGCCTTTTTCCAGGGTGAAATCGATAGCGGGGGTCAGGGGTTGGCCGGGGGCGCCCCAGCGCAACGCGGTGCAGGTGATCATTCGGAAGGTCTCGTCCAGCGGCTTTCGGCCACGGCATCGTGCGCGTGCAGGCTTTCGGCGTGGATCACTTTCAAGTGGAAGGCAATGACCGCATCCGAGCGTTTCAAGGCGAGGTTAAGGCGGCGAGCGGCGTCTTCGCAGAACATCAGGTTCTGCCCGTTGGCCAGGGCGAAGGCTTGTTCGTCCGCACGCTTTACGGCGGTTTGTACCGCGGTGCCGAGGGCGGCTTCGGTCTCGTCGATCAGTTGCGTCAGCGCCAGCGTTGGCTGATCGCCGTGCAGGCGGACCTGCAATAGCGCGCTGCTGCGTTGGCTGTGGGGCGTGGCGACGATGCCGTTGGCACTGCCCAGCCAGGTCAGCACATCTTCGTGTTGCAGCGGTGTGCCGCCGAAGTCTTCGATAAATTGCTGCTGAATCAATTGCCTGGCGAGGGCAGCCGAGCACGGGCAGGTTGAAGAGTAAGTAACGTCAATTTTTAGTTCCACGTGGAACATCTGGTTTTCCAGACGCGCTTCGATGCTCACCGGATAGCTTTTCCAGCCGGCCAAAGGGCTGACCAACGCCGGGCGTTTCAGCAGCAGATCCACATGAATCCGCAGGTAGGCATTTGTGGATAAACCTTCATGACTCTCGAGAAAACGTTGCAATACACTGCGCAGCAGTGCTGGCGTAAGCGGCTGCTGTTCAAGCATCTCCAGCGCCAGGTAAAGCCGCGACATATGAATGCCACGCGCCTCGCCGTCGTCCAGGCTGACGCCTGCATCAGCCGTGGCGCTAAGGCGCTGGCCGTCGATCTGAATGGGCAGGGCAATGCCGCACATGCCCACCCAATCGAGCGGCAAGGCTTGGCGTGAAGCCTGCGCGGCGATATCGGGCAGAGTCAGCGCGTTCATGAGCAGGTCCATCGTTGGAAATAAAAAGACATGTTATATTATTACTATTGAGTCGACGAAAGTTTTTCTGCTCTGTCTTTTATTCAGTCATGTCGAGTACGGAAGCTCCTTTATTTGCGGTGTAAGTCATGCACAGACGTCAACTCCTCAACCTGCTGCTGGCCAGCGCGGTGTTCACCCTGCCCTTGGACGTGTCTGCCGCGCAGATCCGCAATGCACGGCTGTGGCGTTCGGATAACAAGCTGCGGCTGGTGCTGGACCTCAGCGGCCCGGTGCAATACAAAACCTTCACCCTGACGTCGCCGGAGCGGCTGATCATCGATTTGAGCGGCGCGAAGCTGACTGGCGATTTCAGCCAACTGGCCCTGACCAACAGCGGCATTACCTCGATTCGCTCGGGGCACTTCGGCCAGGGTGATACACGGATCGTGCTGGACTTGAAGGCGCCGATGCAGCTCAACAGCTTCCTATTGCCGCCACAGGATGGGCAGGGTCACCGCCTGGTGCTGGACCTGACCAGCGCCACCCATGCGCCTCAACAAATCGCGGCAGCGCCGGCGGCCTTGGCTGCACCCTTGGCGGCACCGGTGGACAGGGCGCATCCGAAACGCGACATCATCGTGGTGGTCGACCCTGGCCATGGCGGCAAGGACCCTGGCGCGATCGGCTCAAAGGGCCAGCGCGAAAAAGACGTGGTGCTGTCCATCGCCCAACTGCTGGCCAAGCGCCTGAAGCGCGAGAAGGGCTTTGATGTGAAGCTGGTGCGCAACGACGACTTCTTCGTGCCGCTGCGCAAACGCGTGGATATCGCCCGCCAGCACAAGGCCGACATGTTTATCTCGGTACACGCCGACGCGGCGCCACGGCTGACGGCGTCCGGCGCCTCTGTCTATGCGTTGTCCGAAGGCGGCGCCACGTCCGCCACCGCGCGGTTCATGGCACAGCGGGAAAACGGCGCGGACCTGTTGGGCGCCACCACCTTGCTCAACCTCAAGGACAAGGACCCGATGCTCGCCGGGGTGATTCTCGACATGTCGATGAACGCCACCATTGCCTCCAGCCTGCAGCTGGGCAGCTCGGTGTTGGGCAGCCTGCAAAGCATCACCACGCTGCATCAAAAACGCGTGGAGCAGGCCGGCTTTGCGGTACTCAAGTCGCCGGACGTGCCGTCGATCCTGGTGGAAACCGGGTTTATCTCCAACACCCAGGACGCCCAGCGGCTGGTCACCGCGCGTCATCAACAAGCGGTGGCAGACGGTTTATTTGAAGGGCTCAAAAGCTACTTCCAGAAGAACCCGCCGATGAACAGCTACATGGCCTGGGTTCAGGAACAGAAAACCGGCCAGGTCTAACAGCCGGTAATCCGGCTACAGGTGAACTTGGCGCTGGCACCACCGGAACTGGAAAACCGGTTGAGGGTGGTCCAGCCCACTCGCCGCGTGTAGCCCACCCACGCTTCACCGTCGGACGCCAACCCGGTAAAGAATGTCAGCTGCCCGTAGCGGCTGTTGGTCTGTGCCCAATAGCGTTTGCCGACCACCTCGAAACCCCGCAAATACGTGGTGCTGCCTGCCGTCGCGACGCTGTAGGCATTGCCCTGCGCGTCGACGCACGCCAGCAGGTTGGCGCTGCGCGTGCAGTTTGCCAGCAGGCTGGGCACTTGGGCGTTGGCCTGGCTCGCCACTAGCAGCAACACACCGCACAACAGGTATTTCATAGAGGCTCTCGGGGCGTTATTCGGCTGCCAGCATTGCGCCCTTCGTCGTCACGAGCAAGGGGGATTGGCTTATTTGCATTGTTATACTATAACATTAAAAAACAGCCTGACCCGTGAACTACCTCCGATGACCGAACAAGACCTTCTCGCCCAACCGTCCGCCGACTACATGAGTGAAACCCAGCAAGCCTTCTTCCGCGAGCTGCTGCTGGCCCAGCGCAACGAGCTGCAAGCGCGTATCGACGCTGAATTCATGGTGCTGCGCGAACAGGAACCCAACAGCGACCCCGCTGATGTGGGCAGCGCCGAAGAACAGCGCCAATGGCAACTGCGCCTGCTGGAGCGCGAAAAGAAGCTGTTGGACAAGATCGACGAAGCCCTGGAACACCTGGCCCGCGGTGAATACGGCTGGTGCCGTGAAACCTGCGAACCCATCGGCCTCAAGCGCCTGCTGCTGCGCCCCACGGCCACCCTGTGTATCGAAGCCAAAGAACGTGAAGAGCTGCGCGAACGCCATCAACGGGCGATTTGACCGGCCAACCCTGATGAGGAATACCTGATGCCCAATCGTCTCCCCGTTACTGTGCTGTCCGGATTCCTCGGCGCTGGCAAAAGCACGCTGCTCAACTACGTCCTGCGCAACCGCGAAAACCTGCGGGTGGCGGTGATCGTCAACGACATGAGCGAGATCAACATTGATGGCAGTGAGGTCCAGCGCGACGTCACCCTCAATCGTTCCGAAGAAAAACTGGTGGAAATGAGCAACGGCTGCATCTGCTGCACGCTGCGTGAAGACTTGCTGGATGAGGTCGGAAAGCTCGCCAAGGAAGGTCGGTTTGATTACCTGTTGATCGAATCCACCGGCATTTCCGAACCGCTGCCGGTGGCCGAAACCTTCACCTTTCGCGACGAAGACGGCCAGAGCCTGGCGGACATCGCCCGGCTCGACACCATGGTCACCGTGGTCGACGGCATGAACTTCTTGCTCGACTACCAAGCCGCTGAAAGCCTGGCTTCACGGGGCGAAACCCTGGGTGAAGAGGACGAGCGCTCGATCACCGACCTGCTGATCGAGCAGATCGAATTCGCCGACGTGATCCTGATCAGCAAGATCGACCTGATCAGCAGCAGCGAGCGTGAGGAGTTGATGGCGATCCTTGAGCGCCTGAATTCCCAGGCGGAAATCATTCCGATGGTCATGGGTGAAATACCGCTGGCGAAGATCCTCAACACCGGCCGTTTCGACTTCGAGCGTGCTTCCCAGGCCCCCGGCTGGTTGCAGGAGTTGCGCGGCGAGCACGTGCCGGAAACTGAAGAATACGGTATCGCGTCCACGGCTTATCGCGCCCGTCGCCCGTTCCATCCACAGCGCTTTTTCGACTTTATCGACCGGCCTTGGGTGAATGGAAAACTGCTGCGCTCCAAGGGCTTTTTCTGGCTGGCCAGTAAACATCAGGACGCCGGTAGCTGGTCGCAGGCAGGCGGCCTGATGCGCCATGGGTTTGCTGGGCGCTGGTGGCGCTTCGTGCCGAAAACCCAATGGCCGCAGGACGAGGAAGGCGTCGCCGCGATCATGAACAACTGGCAACTGACCACCGGCGATTGCCGCCAGGAACTGGTGTTTATCGGGCAGAACATCGACTTCGCGCAGATGACTGCCGAGTTGGATGCCTGCTTGCTCACTGATGATGAAATGGCCACCGGCGTCGAAGGCTGGCGCTTGTTGGCTGATCCTTTTGGCCCTTGGTTCGAAGAGGCAGCCTGATGCTGGCACCGACACTGAAATTGCGCCCGGTGATTCGCCAGGTCCACGGCGAAGCCCCGGCTGTGCTCACCGATATCCTTGAAGACGGGGTAAACCTTGCCGTGTGGCAGCGCCAGTTACCGCTGCACATCGCCGAGTTCGGCGCGTTGCTGGTGGCGCTCAATGAGCCGTTGGCCGAGTCGCTGGTGGTTGAACTGAACAGCGAAGATGCCGAGCCAAACTTGCAGGATTTCGCCTCAGGTTGCCGCGATCTTGAAGGCTACGAAGGCTTTATCGCCGATGTCTCGTGGCTGGTCAGCGCCTTTGCCTGTTTGCTGGGCGCCAAGCGCATCGGCGTACGTTTACGGCTGTTGGACAAGGCCATGTGCCCGCGTTTTCACGTGGACCGTGTGCCGGTGCGGCTGATCACCACCTACGCCGGCATCGGCAGCCAGTGGTTGCGTGAAGGCGTGATGGAGCGGCGGCACCTGAGCCTGGCGAGCGCGGAGCCGGATGAACGCATTGAGCAAATCCACTGCGGTGAGGTGGCTTTGCTCAAGGGCGAAAAATGGCACGGCAACGAAGGCTTTGGCTTGATCCACCGCTCGCCGCAACTGCAAACCGAGCAGCGACGGTTGATTCTGACGCTGGATTGGTTGGCGTAACCGGGTAGGATCAAGCCTCTCTACACGGTCTGAATGATGCCCAGCATGCTGCAGAACATCCCCACCCATGTGATTGCCGGGCCATTGGGCGCCGGCAAGACCAGCCTGATCAAAAACCTGCTGGCCCAACGCCCGGCCAACGAGCGCTGGGCGGTGTTGATCAATGAGTTCGGGCAGATTGGCCTGGACGCAGCGTTGCTGACCCGTGATGACGACGGTATCGCCCTCGGTGAAGTGGCGGGTGGCTGCCTGTGTTGCGTCAACGGGGCGCCGTTCCAGGTAGGGCTGGGCCGTTTGTTGCGCAAGGCCAAGCCCGACCGGGTGTTTATCGAGCCATCCGGGTTGGGGCATCCGGCCCAACTGCTCAAGCAACTGCGGCAAGCGCCCTGGCAGCAGGTGCTGGCGGTGCAGCCGTGCGTGCTGGTGCTCGACGCCCAGGCGTTGGCGGTGGGCAGGCCGTTACCGGTGGCCCAGCGCGAAGTATTGGCCAGCGCCGGGCTGCTGGTATTGAACAAGCAGGAAGCGCTGAGTGACGCACAGCGCGTGGCGGTTGAAGCACAATTGCCCGAGCGGCCTATCTACTGGACGCAGCAGGCGCAACTGCCGTTGGCGCAGTTACCGGGCTTGAACGCTCAAGCCGTAGCGGCTGTGGATAACGCCGAGGTGCCCAGGGGCGTGGGGCAAATGCCGGCGATCTGGACGGATCCGACAACGCCGATCTGTCTCAGTCAGGGCCAGGAGGATGGCTGGAGCATTGGCTGGCGCTGGCACCCAAGCCAAGCATTCGACCGGCAGCACCTGCAACAATGGCTGGAGACGTTGCACTGGCGGCGGGCGAAACTGGTTATCCACAGCCTGGACGGCTGGTTGTCGGCCAACGCTGTGGATAACAGCGCTTTGGCCTGGCAGCCCAGCGAATGGCGTCGGGATTCGCGTATCGAATTGATCTTCAGTGAAGCGCAGGATGTGGCGCAGTTGCAGCGTGCGTTAGCCGCTTGTCGTCAGTGACGGGTCTTGCTGCTGCCATGCTCCTGGCGCCACTGGCTTAACTCGATGATCTCGGCGCTGGGCAGCGGCGTCTTGATCTCGAACGGGTAGGGCGCCAACTCGATTTGCGCGCTGTGGGCGCCGAATTGGGTGATGGTCCCCGGGTGCCGCGTTTCGCCGGTCACGGTGAATTCAAAGTTGTAGATCCGTGCCAGGCGCCGGCGACCGCTGGCATCTTTTACAAAACCGATGCGCTTCAACGCCACCGCGCCATCGAGCAGCTCGATGTCGAGCTTGGCGCAGTGCTGCTTGACCCGTTCCAGCGCCCGCTCGCGCAGGCCGTGGTTGTGCCACAGCCAGGCGGCACCGGTCGCCAGCAGCATCAGCACGAAGATATTTCCGAGGGTCAGCATTCGATGAGCTCCAACAAAGTAAGGCCAGCTTAACTGCGTCTCCGGCCTGTCGTACAGGCCGCGTTTAGTCGCATACTGCGCAGCCAGAATTTCAACCGCTTTACGGAAATCCCCTGCATGAAACGTACGCCCCATCTGCTTGCGATCCAGTCTCATGTGGTCTTTGGCCACGCCGGAAACAGCGCCGCCGTGTTCCCCATGCAACGGGTCGGGGTGAACGTGTGGCCGCTCAACACGGTGCAGTTCTCCAACCACACTCAGTATGGTCAGTGGGCGGGAGAAGTGTTGGCGCCGCGGCAAATTCCTGCGCTGGTGGAAGGCATCGCGGCGATCGGTGAGCTGGGCAACTGTGACGCGGTGCTGTCGGGTTACCTGGGCAGCGCCGCCCAGGGCCGGGCGATCCTGACCGGCGTGGCGCGGATCAAGGCGATCAACCCCAAGGCCCTGTACCTGTGCGACCCGGTGATGGGCCATCCGGAAAAGGGCTGCATCGTGCCCCAGGAAGTCAGCGACTTCCTGCTGGACGAAGCAGCGGCCATGGCCGACTTCCTGTGCCCCAACCAGCTGGAGCTGGACAGCTTTGCCGGGCGCAAGCCGCAGTCGCTGTTCGATTGCCTGGGCATGGCCCGTGCGTTGCTGGCCCGGGGCCCGAAAGCAGTGTTGGTCAAGCACCTGGATTACCCCGGCAAACTGCCGGACGGCTTCGAGATGCTATTGGTAACGGCCGACGGCAGCTGGCACCTGCGCCGGCCGTTGCTGGCGTTCCCGCGCCAGCCGGTGGGCGTGGGTGACTTGACCTCAGGCTTGTTCCTGGCGCGGGTATTGTTGGGCGACAGCCTGGTAGCAGCCTTTGAGTTCACCGCTGCAGCGGTGCACGAAGTGCTGCTGGAAACCCAAGCGTGCGCCAGCTATGAGCTGGAACTGGTGCGAGCCCAGGACCGGATTGCCCATCCACGGGTTCGCTTTGAGGCAACGCCGATAGGGCTGTAGGCAAATTCCTGATTGAGCGAGGCTAAGGGCGTCCGGTACCATCGGCCGTCTTTTTGCCCTCTGCGCCCCTCAAGGAAGAACCATGTCGCTATCCCTATTCCCTTCGGCACGCGCCTTCACTGCGCTGGCGCTGGCTTCCCTGCTCGGCGGTTGCGCCCAAGGCACCTACACCGATTCGACCGAGCCTGACGCGGCGAAGTTGCGGTTCATTTCCAACACCTCGAACACCACCGTCGATATTTATGATGAGCAGCACTGCAAGGGCCAGACCACTGGCATGCTCAACAACATCTTGATGGTCGACACCAAGCGCCGGGTAGACATGCTCGTGCCGCCGCCGGCCAAGGCCCGTGGGCTGCTGGAGTTCAAGCTGGAGCCGGGCAAAAAAACCATGCTGATGATCAACACCATCGGCGGCGCGTCCGTCTGCGGCAAGGCGTTCAGCTTCACGCCCAAGGCGGGTGAGGAATATGAAGTGACCTTCAACGCGGTACAGGGCGGTTGCTCCACACTGTTTCAACGCCTTTCACGGTTTGACGGCAAGGACGTGCGTATCCCGCAACCCCTGTTCGAAACCGGGATGCCGGCGTGCCAAGGCCAAAGCCCGATATTCGGTAAGGCGATACCTGAGACCCCGCAGCGCAAGGTGTTGATCGAGCGTATCGTCGAATCCCGCGTGCAGTCGGTGATCGCCACCGAAGCGGCCAGCCCGGACCGCCCGCAGACCTCGCCTCAAGAACTTGATGCATTGATCGTCAAGCGCAAGGCGGCAATGGGAGCGTTTAGCTTGCCAGAGGACTACTGGGCCCAGTATCGGCAGAACTATGCACTGTCCAATCAAGAAGCGGCCGGTCGCCAGGCGCGGGCGCTGGGGCTGTACAAGGATGTGTACAGCTTGCGCTTGGGCGGTACCGAAGATGCGACCCTGGAGCAGTGGATGCAGCCTGAGGACAGCGCCATAAAAGAGCTGGTGAAGGCGAACGATACGCTGATGGACAAGTATTACGCGGATGCCAAAAAAAGCGTGATGCTTGACGAGGTCAATCACCATCTTGAGCGTATGGCGCAGTTGGATCAGCGCTTTGGTGTATGTGCACATTTTGACAAGTGCTGGCGCTACTAAGAACACCTTAGAGCCAATGTGTGTGCGGGCTTGCTCGCGAAAGCGGTGGCCAGTCAATATATTCGTTACTGACATACCGTATTCGCGGGCAAGCCCGCTCCCACACAAGCCCGCTCCAACATTTTGACTGGGTTTACAGCTGGGGACCTAGGGAGCTTCGGCCTTGATTTCCTGGTAGCGCTTCTCCAGCTCCTGGCGAATCTGCCGGCGTTGCTGGGCCTGCACAAACCGGCGCTTGTCTTCGCTGTTCTGCGGTTGCAGCGGCGGCACGGCGGCTGGCTTGCGCTGGTCATCCACCGCGACCATGGTGAAGAAGCAGCTATTGGTATGGCGCACCGAGCGCTCGCGAATATTTTCGGTCACCACTTTGATCCCCACTTCCATCGACGTGTTGCCGGTGTAGTTGACCGAGGCCAGGAAGGTCACCAGTTCGCCGACATGGATCGGCTCGCGAAAAATTACCTGGTCCACCGACAAGGTCACCACATAGCGGCCGGCATAACGGCTGGCGCAGGCGTAGGCCACTTCGTCGAGGTACTTGAGCAACGTGCCGCCGTGCACATTGCCTGAGAAGTTGGCCATGTCAGGGGTCATCAATACTGTCATCGACAGCTGGGTGTTTCCGGGTTCCATAGCACACTCACGGGTTGTAGGCATTGGGTGGGGAGGCACCTCTGCGGGTGCTGGAATCTTTGCAGAGCCATTCATAACGGGACGCTGGGGCCTGGCTTGCCGTCACGCCAGGGGCGATCTGTTTCCATATATTGCACCGGCTTTCTGCCGCAAGTCGCGGTGTTACCCTTCAAAAACCCCTCTCATGGGTAATTCTTACGATCAAGGCAGACTTTTCTTTCCGTTCATTGCGACCTTTCGGGGCCAGTGCGTGGAAATGGGAAAAGCGCCAGTACCCCTCAAGGAGCCCCTCGCCATGCACGCCATCAGCTTTATCCAGGACCTGGCCGTGATCATGCTGGTGGCCGGGGTGGTGACGATCCTGTTCCATCGGCTCAAGCAGCCGGTGGTGTTGGGGTACATCGTCGCCGGCTTCATCATCGGCCCGCACACCCCACCGTTTGGCTTGATCCACGACGAAGACACGATCAAGACCCTGGCCGAGCTTGGGGTGATCTTCCTGATGTTCTGCCTGGGCCTGGAGTTCAGCCTGCGCAAGCTGTTCAAGGTCGGCGCCACGGCGTTTATTGCGGCGTTCCTGGAGATCATCCTGATGATCTGGATCGGCTACGAAATCGGCCGCTGGTTCGACTGGAACACCATGGACTCGCTGTTCTTGGGCGCCATCCTGGCGATTTCCTCGACCACCATCATCGTCAAGGCGCTCAATGACCTGAAGATGAAAAACCAGCGGTTTGCCCAGTTGATCTTTGGCGTGTTGATCGTCGAAGACATCCTCGGCATCGGCATTATCGCCTTGCTGTCTAGCATCGCTGTCAGCGGCACGGTCAGCTCCGGCGAGGTGTTCTCCACGGTCGGCAAGCTCTCGTTGTTCATGATCGTCGCGCTGGTGATCGGGATTTTGCTGGTGCCGCGTTTGCTGGAGTACGTGGCCAAGTTCGAAAGCAACGAGATGCTGCTGATCACCGTGCTGGGCCTGTGTTTCGGCTTCTGCCTGCTGGTGGTCAAGCTGGAATACAGCATGGTGCTGGGCGCGTTCCTGATCGGCGCAATCATGGCCGAATCCCGACAGTTGCTGAAGATTGAGCGCTTGATCGAACCGGTTCGCGACATGTTCAGTGCGATCTTCTTCGTGGCAATTGGCCTGATGATCGACCCGCAGATCCTCCTGCAATACGCCTGGCCAATTGCGGTAATTACCGTGGCGGTGGTGCTGGGCAAGATGCTGTCCTGTGGCCTGGGAGCGTTTATCGCCGGTAACGATGGTCGCACTTCGTTGCGGGTGGGGATGGGTCTGTCACAGATTGGCGAGTTTTCATTCATCATCGCCGCGCTGGGCATGACGTTGCAGGTCACCAGTGACTTCCTGTACCCGGTGGCGGTGGCGGTTTCAGCGATCACCACGTTGCTCACGCCGTATCTGATTCGTGGCGCCGACCCGCTGTCACTGAAGATAGCCGCAGTGATGCCCAAGCGCATGAGCCGGGTGTTCGGGATGTATGGCGAGTGGCTGCGCAGTATTCAGCCGCAAGGCGAGGGCGCGATGCTGGCGTCGATGATCCGCAAGATCATTTTGCAGGTGGGGGTGAACCTGGCGCTGGTGGTGGCGATCTTCTTTGCCGGCAGTTTTTTCGCGGCGCGCATTGGCGGTTATCTGCAAGGCTGGGTCAGTGACCCGAGCTGGCAGAAGGCATTGATCTGGGGTGGTGCGTTGTTGCTGTCGCTGCCGTTTTTGATTGCGGCGTACCGCAAGCTCAAGGCGCTGTCGATGCTGTTGGCGGAGATGAGCGTGAAGCCGGAAATGGCCGGGCGGCATACCCAGCGCGTGCGCCGGGTGATCGCCGAAGTGATCCCGATTCTGTCGCTGCTGGTGATTTTCCTGCTATTGGCAGCCTTGTCGGCCAGCATCCTGCCGACCAACAAGTTGCTGGTGCTGATCGCCGTGGTGACGGCGGCAGTGGCCGCGGTGCTCTGGCGCTGGTTCATCCGCGTGCATACGCGGATGCAGGTCGCCTTGCTGGAGACTCTGGATAACCATAAGGACACGCCGGGGCACTGAGTGGGCCCGGCGGGGGGCTGCTTCGCAGCCCGGCGCGAGCAAGCTCGCTCACTACAGGTAACGGGTCTTAGCTTTCCAGCCAGACGTCCCGTGCCCAGTGCCACACCGATTCCCAGGTTTCTTCGGTGACCAGTTCTTCTTCGCCGGACCACAGCACCACGGTGCCGTCTTCTTCGACGCAGTAGTAGTCGTCGCCGTCCTGGCAGATCGGGATCATGCTGCGGTCAACACCGGCGTCCCAGGCGTTGGCGGCAACGTCTGGCAGGTAGGTGTGGGACTGTGGGTCGGTGACGGTCACCGGCTCCAGGCTGCCGTAGACCACATCGCTGACGGTCAACAGGAATTCACGGAAGACGAACGGGATATCGATGAACAGTTGTTCCTCGATTTCCACCAGTTGGTCTTCGTCAGGCAGCTCCAGAGGAACCGGTACCGGTTCGTTGGCTTCACGCAATTGTTCGATAACTTCTTCCACGGCCGGGATCCTCTTGCTAGATGGCGCGGTTTATAGGGGCGTTTTATACAGTAGCTCGCTATAAGTGCAACCGTGAAATAGAAAACCCCGGACAAGTCCGGGGTTTTTGTTACAGCGCACTCAAAGCGTGCAGGGATCAGCCGTTCTGGCGGATACCGGCGACCAGCCAAGGCTGGTTGTCGCCCTGTGGACGTTCCATGTTCCAGCTTTCGCTGAACACTTCGCCCTGGTCGAAACGCGAGGTTTTCGACACGCCGCTGAAGGTCAGGGTGGCAATGGTCTTGTCGGCGCGGTCATCCACACCTTCAAGCTGCACTTTCAGGTCTTCGATGTAGGTCGACTGGAAGCCGTCACCCAGGTCAGCACGTTCGCGCTTGAGGAACTCAAGCAGCTGCGGGGTCACGAACTCGGCGATCTTGTCCATTTCGTTGGCGTCCCAGTGTTGCTGCAGGGACTGGAAGTGGCTGCGGGCCGCTTCGACGAAACGTTCTTCGTTGAACCAGGCTGGCGCGTTGATCACCGGGCGAGCGGCGGCAGGTGCGGCCGAACCACCGAACATCGAGTTCAGGGCAGGCTTTTGCTCGAACACTTCACGCTGCATCGGCGCGCCGGCTGGAGCCATGTGCTCCTGCTGCTTGCGGCGACGGGCGGCAATAAAGCGGAAGATCAGGAAGGCGATGACCGCCATGATCAGGATGTCGAAGAACTGCATGCCCTGGAAGCCGCCGCCCATGAACATGGACGCGAGCAGGCCACCGGCCGCGATACCGGCCAGAGGGCCCAGCCAGCGCGAAGCACCGCCAGCCTTGGCAGCAGCGCCTGCGGCACCGGCAGCGCCAGCGGTCGCAGCTGCGCCGCCCATGCCGCCGCCGGATGGGGCCATTTGGCTGGTCTGGTGGCTCGGCGCCGAACCCATGGATTTGCCGCCACCGAAGCGCTTGGCGTTGGCGTCGAGGCTCATCGTCAGGCCGATGCACAACGCCATGGCGATGCTAAGAAAACGTTTCATAAAGGGAATTCCCATTTGTGGATTGCACGCGCGCCATGTTGCACAGGTGTGATGTCAGTGGCTAGCGGCAGAGTGTTTCGGGCTTTTGCGTAGGGCCAGTACCGAATCGTCTGTAGGACTTATTACAGATATTGGCCCCACCGCTGCCAAATACAAGGGCGGGGCAACATCCTTCATGTTCTACAGTTGTTTCAGATTGCTTCGAGCTTGGCGTAGCCCATCATCAGCCACTTGCTGCCTTCGGCGAAGTTCACCTGCACCCGGGCCTGGGCACCGGCGCCTTCGAAGTTGAGGATCACACCTTCGCCGAAGATCGCATGCTTGACCTGCTGGCCAAGGCTGAACGGCGTCTCGGGGATTTCCGAACCGGCAAACATGCTGCTGGAGTTCTGCTGCTGGCCGCCGCCGAACGGTCGGCTGACGCTGTTGGACAGGCGCACTTCCTGAATCAGCCCTTTCGGCACCTCGCGTACGAAGCGCGACACCTTGTTGTAGGTCTCGCTGCCGTACAGGCGTCGGGTTTCGGCATAGGTCATCACCAGGTTCTGCATGGCCCGGGTGATGCCTACATAGGCCAGGCGGCGTTCCTCTTCGAGGCGGCCGGGCTCTTCCAGGCTCATCTTGTGAGGGAACAAGCCTTCTTCCATGCCCACCAGGAACACGTACGGGAATTCCAGGCCCTTGGCGCTGTGCAAGGTCATCAGCTGGATGCTGTCTTCATGCTCGTCGGCCTGGGTGTCGCCGGCTTCCAAAGACGCGTGGCCGAGGAATGCCGCCAGTGGCGTCAGGTCTTCGTCTTCTTCGTTGTTTTCGAACGCACGCGCGGCGCTGACCAGCTCCTCAAGGTTTTCTACCCGGGCCTGGCCTTTTTCGCCTTTTTCCGCTTCGTGGTACGCGATCAGGCCGGACTGCTCGATCACGGTCTGGGTCATCAGGTGCAGGGGCATCTCCATGCACTTGGCGGCCAGGTTCTCGATCAGCTCGACAAACCCGCCCAGGGCGCCGGCTGCACGGCCGGTCAGGCCCTTGTTGGCGATCAGCAGGCGCATCGCTTCCCACATCGACACATCGCTGTGGCGCGCGTGGTCGCGAATCGCCTCGACAGTCTTTTCACCAATGCCACGGGCCGGCACGTTGATCACCCGCTCCAGCGCCGCATCGTTGCCGCGACCTTCCAGCAAGCGCAGGTAGGCCATGGCGTTCTTGATTTCGGCGCGTTCGAAGAAGCGCTGGCCGCCATAGATGCGGTACGGAATGCGCTCGCGCAGCAAGGCTTCTTCCAATACCCGCGATTGGGCGTTGGAGCGGTAAAGAATCGCGATATCGCTGCGGGCCAGGCCGGTTTTCAGGGCGCTTTCAATGGTTTCCACCACGTAGCGCGCTTCATCGTGCTCGTTGAAGGCGGCGTACAGGTTGATCGCCTCGCCTTCGCCGCCGTCGGTCCACAGTTCTTTGCCCAGGCGCCCGGTGTTGTTGGCGATCAAGGCGTTGGCGGCCTTGAGGATCCCGGCAGTGGAGCGGTAGTTCTGCTCCAGGCGGATGGTTTCGGCGTCTGGGAAATCGTCGCTGTACTGGTAGATGTTCTCGATTTTCGCGCCGCGCCAGCCGTAGATCGACTGGTCGTCATCGCCCACCACCATCAGGCTGTCGCCGCCTTTGGCCAGCAGGCGCAACCAGGCGTACTGCACGGCGTTGGTGTCCTGGAATTCGTCCACCAGGAGGTGGCGGAAACGTTTCTGGTAGTGCGCCAGCAAGCCCGGGTTGTCGCGCCACAGGTCGAGGGCGCGCAGCAGCAGCTCGGAGAAGTCGATGACGCCGGCGCGCTGGCAGGCCGCTTCATAGGCTTCATAAATGCTGCGCATGGTGGCCAGGAACAGGTCGCCGCTGGCCTGGATATGTTGCGGGCGCAGGCCTTCATCTTTCTGGCCATTGATAAACCACTGGGCCTGGCGGACCGGCCAGCGTTGTTCATCCAGGCCCAGCTCGCGGATCACCCGCTTGACCAGCCGTTGCTGGTCGTCGCTGTCGAGAATCTGGAAGGTCTGGGCCAGGCCGGCTTCCTGCCAATGGGCCCGCAACAGGCGGTGCGCCAGGCCGTGGAAGGTGCCCACCCACATGCCGGCCGGGCTGATACCCATCAACTGCTCGATGCGATGGCGCATCTCGGCAGCGGCCTTGTTGGTGAAGGTCACCGACAGGATGGAATGAGGTGAAGCGTTCTCAACCTGGATCAACCAGGCGATACGGTGCACCAGCACTCGGGTTTTACCGGAGCCAGCACCGGCCAGGACCAACTGACGGCCAACGGGGGCGGCTACGGCCTGGCGTTGGGCATCGTTGAGGGAGTTCAGCAAAAGGGAGAGATCATCGCGCATCGGCGCATTCTAGGGTGCCCGGGGGAGTCGGGCAAATGCCAATGCCGGATGGTCACGGGAAAATTTCAGCCAGGATATTTGATAAGCCGCAAATCTGTTCACGGTGATGACCGGTCGGTCAAGCGCTGCAGCCCGCGCCCCGTCTCACTCAAGCTGTCTGGCTCCAAGGTTTGCGGGCAATTATTGCAATATTTTTATGACGTGGAGCAGTTTGGCCCAGGCACTTGCTTGTGTATGCTCCGTGCACGTTTCGGGCTCACCATTATAAGAACACTGCCTATGACCCTTAGCATCGACCTGGCTGGCCCTTCGTTGGCGCCGGCGCAGGTTATCCGCAAACAGTACGCCATGGAAATGGCGGTCGAGCGCACGCGCCTGCTTTACCAGGGCTCCCTGCTGCCTACCTTGTTAATGCTGGTGAACGGACTGGTCTGCGCCTGGTTGCTCTGGAGCCCGCCGCGTTATCTGCTGGACAGTATCTGGCTGGTGTGGCTGCTGGCGCTGGTAGCCTTGCGAGTGATTCAGGTGGCGGCGTTTGACTCGGCGATGCCGAGCCGCCAGGCGCAGCCGATCTGGCGGCGCATGTTCATGCTCGGCTCGGCGGTCAGTGGCCTGACGTTGGCCAGCGCCGCCATTGCCCTGGTGCCGGTAGACAGTTTTGCGCAACAGGCCTGGGTATTCGGCCTGCTGGGTGCGGCGACCTTGTCCGCCAGCGTTGCCTACGCCGTCAGCCTGCCGGCGTTCCTGTCGTTTGCCGTGCCCTGCCTGGTGCCGGCCATCCTCTATTTATTCTGGAGCGGCGACCCGCAGCAGCAGGGTTGGGGCTTTTTGGGCCTGATTTTGCTGGCATCCCTGAGCCTGGTGGCGTGGCAGGTCAATCGCCTGATTCAACGCGGGTTGCTGCGGCGCTTCCAGAACCAGGCGCTGATCGAGCATTTGCAGCAAGCGCAGCAGCGCAGCGCCCAGCTTAACCAGGAGCTGGTGCGCGAAGTGGAGCAGCGGCGCCAGGTCGAGCGGGAACTGCGCGAAGCGCAGATCGGCCTGCAACACCGCGTCGATCAGCGCAGCCAGGAGCTTGATGCCGCCAGCCTGGCCCTGAGCAAAAGCGAAGCGCGCCTGGCGATGGCATTGCAGGCCAGCGAGTTGGGCCTGTGGGACTGGAACCTGCAAACCGACGAGGTCCACCACACCCAACTCAAGGAGTTGTTTGGCCTTGAGCCGGAATACGTCACGGCGATGCTCAGTCATCTGAAGCCGCGGTTGCACCCGGACGACTTGCCGCTGCTCAAGCGCGCGCTGGTGGAGCACCTTAAAGGCCGCAGCGAGGACTACCTGGTGGAATACCGGGTGCGCCATGGCGCTGGCCATTGGGTGTGGATTCAGGACCGTGGCCGCGCCGTGGAGCGCTCGCCAAGTGGGCGTGTTACGCGGATGCTCGGCACCCGCCGGGATATCAGTGCGGGCAAAGTGCTGGAGGAGCAGCAACGACTGGCATCGACGGTATTCGAGGCGGCCAGCGAAGGCATTGTGATCCTGGACCCGGGCTACGTGCTGGTAGCGGTCAACCAGGCGTTCAGCCGCGTCACCGGCTTCGACATTGACGACATGATCGGCCGTAATGTCGTCGAGCTGCCCAGCAGCCGCGACGCACGGCGCCACTTTCCGGTGATCCGTCAGGCGCTTCTCAGCCACGGCACCTGGCAGGGCGAGCTGGTGGAAACCCGCAAGAACGGTGAACTGTACCCACAATGGCTGCAATTGAATGTGGTGCGCGATATTCGGGGAAACGTAAGCCATATCGTGGGCTTCTTCGCTGATTTGTCCGCGCGGCGCGAATCCGAGGAGCGCATGCGCTACCTCACGCATTACGACGAATTGACCGGTCTGGCCAACCGCTCGCTGTTCCGCGAACGCCTGCGCGAAGCCCATCAACGGGTACGCCAGGGCGGCCGCAGCCTGGCCCTGCTGCACATCAACCTGGACCGTTTCAAGTTGCTCAACGACAGCCTCGGCCATGAAGTGGCCGACCAGTTATTGCAGAAGATGGCCCGCCGCCTGATCAATGCGCTGCCCGAGGCCGACACCATTGCGCGCCTGTCGGGGGATGAATTTGCCGTGTTGTTCGACGCCTACGGCAACCTGTCGAGCCTGGCGCGGGTGGCCACGCGGCTGCTGGCCAAGTTGCGGGTGCCGGTGACGGTGGAGGGGCACGAGCTGGTGGTCAGCGCCTCGATGGGCGTCAGCTTGCTGCCCGACAATGCGCGGGAAATATCCGCACTGGTCAGCCAGTCGAACATGGCCATGCAGCACGCCAAGCATCTGGGCGGCAACAACTTCCAGTTCTATACCGACAGCCTGCAAGCCAGCACCCTGGAGCGTTTGCAGCTGGAGAACCACCTGCGCAAGGCGATTGAAGAGCGCCAGCTCACGGTGTTCTACCAACCCAAGCTGTGCCTGGCCAATGGCAAGCTGAATGCCGCCGAGGCGTTGATACGCTGGGAACATCCGCAGTGGGGCATGGTGCCGCCCGGTGACTTTATCGGGCTGGCCGAAGAAACCGGCTTGATCGTGCCGCTGGGTGAGTTCGTGTTGCGCCAGGCGTGCTGGCAAGCCTGTGAATGGCAGCGCCAGGGGCTGGAGCCGATTCGTGTGTCGGTCAACCTGTCGGTGCACCAGTTGCGCCAGGGCAAGCTGGTCAGCCTGGTGCGCCAGGTGCTGGAAGAAACCGGTCTGGACCCGCAGTACCTGGAACTGGAGCTGACCGAAAGCCAACTGCTGGACAGTGTCGAGCACATCATTTTGACCTTCCAGCAACTGCGCGACCTGGGGGTGAAGCTGGCCATCGATGATTTCGGCACCGGCTACTCGTCCCTCAGCTACCTCAAGCGCATCCCTGTGGATTACGTGAAGATCGACCAGACCTTTATCCGTGGCCTCGGCCAGGGCCGCGAAGATGCCTCGATCACCCGCGCAATCATCGCCATGGCCCACGGGCTGTCGCTCAAGGTGGTGGCCGAGGGCGTGGAAGATCAGCAGCAGCTGGATTTCCTGCGGGCCGAACACTGCGACGAGGTGCAGGGCTATTTGATCAGTCGGCCGATGGAAGCGGATGGCCTGGCGGATTTGTTACGAAAAAATGCAGATATTCCGTAGTTGAGCCCAAGCCGCTCGCGGGGCTACATCGAGCCTGCCCGCTGATTCAGCGGGCAGCAGCGTGATTAAGTGATGCATCGAACGGGCAAATCGGTAATTCTTGTAGTATAACTACAAGCTTGCTACATCCCTGGCGTCTGCCAATAACAAGAGTCCAGCCCTTTGAACCTGTTGCAACATATCGCCCAGTCGCGCCACCTGTTACGCAAATCGGAACTCAAGGTTGCCGATCACGTGCTGCTTGACCCTGCGGCTGTGATGCACAGTTCCATGGCCGACCTGGCCCACAGCGTGGGCATCAGCGAGCCGACCATCGTGCGCTTCTGCCGCGCCATTGGTTGCTCCGGGTTCCAGGACTTGAAGCTCAAGCTGGCCCAGAGCCTGGCAGCGGGTGCGAGCTTTGGCCAGTTTGCGATTCACGAAGACGATTCCGTCGCCGACTACAGCCTGAAAATTTTCGACACCACCCTGCACACCCTGATGGAAGTGCGGGAAAAGCTTGACCCGGTGGAGCTGCAAAAAGCCGTGACCGCCATGTCCCAGGCCCAGCGCGTGGAGTTCTACGGTTTCGGTGCGTCGGGCGCGGTGGCGGCGGACGCCCAGCACAAGTTCTTCCGTTTGCTGCTGACCGCGGCGGCCTATAGCGACCCGCACATGCAGGCGATGTCGGCGGTGACGTTGAAGCCCAGCGACGTAGCCATCTGCATTTCCCAGTCCGGCCGCTCCAAGGACCTGCTGATCACCGCCAACCTGGTGCGTGAAAGCGGCGCAACCCTGATTACCCTGTGCCCCAGCCAAACGCCATTGGCGGAGCTGTCGACCGTCAACCTGGCGATCGATGTGCACGAAGACACCGAGATCTACACCCCGCTGACCTCGCGTATCGCCCACCTGGTGGTGATCGACGTGCTGGCCATGGGCGTGGCCATGGCGCGCGGCCCGAGCCTGGTCAACCACCTCAAGAGCGTCAAGCGCAGCTTGCGCAGCCTTCGGTTGTCGCCCAAGTCGGTCAAGGCCCTCGACGACTGACTCACGGGCATACTCGGTCAAAATGTGGGAGCTGGCTTGCCTGCGATAGCGATCTGTCAGTTGCCATCTTCATTGGCTGATGCACTGTTATCGCAGGCAAGCCAGCTCCCACAGTTGATCGTGTTTGAGCCCCGCAAGATTCATCGTCCTGTCATCCCCGTGCCGCTAAACCGTCATTGCCCGAGCCCATCCTGAACTCCCCGTACTCGCATTGGGAGACTCGAAATGGCTCGGCAATACGAAGAAAGCAACAGCACCGTCAAGACCCGTCGCCAACAGGAAGACCAGCGCCGCATGGCCTTCCGTCGTGCAATTGAAGACCGTTGCGACCAGCGTCAATTGCAACAGAGCATCAGTGACTACCCGGAACTCCACTGGCAGGCACCCGCGGCTGCCCAGCGAAGCGTTCAGCCAGCGCGCTGATCTGTAGCCGCTCGCTGCGGATAAAGCCCAGGAATGCATGGGCCACCGGTGACAGGCGCTTGGCCTTGGCCTGCACCAGGCACCAGCTGCGGTACAGCGGCAGTTCTTCCACCGGCAGTTCCTTGAGCCCGCCGGTGGCCAGCTCCAGGTTGACCGCGTGGCGCGTCAGCAACGCCACGCCCAGCCCGGCGGTTACGCACTCGCGCTGGGCCTCGGCAGAAGACACTTCCACCGTCTGGGTGAAGTGCACGCGTTTCTCCTTGAAGTACTCCTCGCAGGCCATCCGCGTTCCGGAACCCGGCTCGCGCAACAGCAGCGTATAGGGCTCCAGGTCCTGCAAGCGCAACGGCCCCTGATGGCTCAACGGATGATCGTGGGGCGCTACCGCGACAATCGGGTTGTTCAGGAATGGCAGGAATTCCAGGCCCATGTCCTGGGGCACCATGGACATGATCACCAGGTCGTCGCGGTTGTCCGAAAGCCGGCGAATCACCTGGGCACGGTTGACCACCGTCAGGTGCAGGTTGACCTCCGGGTGCTGGCGCTTGAAGGCGGCAAACAGGTGGGGCACGAAGTACTTGGCGCTGGATTCCACCGCCAGTTTCAGCTGGCCTTGCAGCGAGCCCTGCATGTCGGAGAGCTGCATGTCGAGGTTTTCCAGGCGCCCGAAGATGTCCCGGCTGGCCCGTTGAAGCGCTTCGGCCGCTTCAGTCATATAGAGCTTTTTGCCGACGTAGTCGAACAGCGGCTGGCCCAGCAGCTCTTCGAGCTGCTTGATTTGTAGGCTAACAGCCGGCTGCGTGAGAGACATTTCCTCAGCTGCACGGCTGTAGGAACGCAAATCACAGACTTCATTGAAAATCTGCAACTGACGCAATGTCATACGCATCAATGACTTACGCATTATTCGAAGACTCCCGCCGACCACCGTTGCGAGGACTATAAGTCTTTACTTATACACAACCCAATTATTATTGATTTTTGTTAATCCCTGCAGGGGCATAGTGTGTGTCTCGCGACTGGCTTGAAACATTTAGTCACGCGCCGACCCGGTTCAGGGTCGAAGTAGGTAGCAATCGGCTCAAGGGAATTTCCAAGTGATAAAAAAGATCCTGATCGCCAACCGTGGTGAGATTGCCGTACGTATCGTGCGTGCCTGCGCCGAGATGGGCATTCGTTCGGTCGCGGTCTATTCCGATGCCGATCGCCATGCGCTGCATGTAAAGCGCGCAGATGAAGCCCACAGCATCGGTGCCGAGCCATTGGCCGGTTACCTGAACCCGCGCAAGCTGGTGAACCTGGCGGTGGAGACCGGTTGCGATGCGCTGCACCCCGGCTACGGCTTCCTCTCGGAAAACGCCGAACTGGCGGACATTTGCGCCGAACGTGGAATCAAATTCATCGGCCCGTCGGCAGAAGTGATTCGCCGCATGGGCGACAAGACCGAAGCTCGCCGCAGCATGATCAAGGCCGGCGTGCCGGTCACTCCCGGCACCGAAGGCAACGTTGCCGACATCGCCGAAGCCCTGACCGAAGGCGAACGCATTGGTTACCCGGTGATGCTCAAGGCCACCTCCGGTGGCGGCGGTCGCGGCATTCGTCGCTGCAACAGCCGTGAAGAACTCGAACAAGCCTTCCCCCGTGTTATCTCCGAGGCCACCAAGGCCTTCGGTTCGGCGGAAGTGTTCCTGGAAAAATGCATCGTCAATCCCAAGCACATCGAGGCGCAGATCCTCGGTGACAGCTTTGGCAACGTGGTGCATTTGTTCGAGCGCGATTGCTCGATCCAGCGTCGTAACCAGAAGCTGATCGAAATCGCCCCAAGCCCCCAGTTGACCCCTGAACAGCGCGCCTATATTGGCGACCTGTCGGTGCGCGCAGCCAAGGCCGTGGGCTACGAGAACGCCGGCACCGTGGAGTTCCTGCTCGCCGAGGGCGAGGTGTACTTCATGGAGATGAACACCCGGGTGCAGGTGGAACACACCATCACCGAAGAAATCACCGGCATCGACATCGTGCGTGAGCAGATCCGCATCGCGTCGGGCCTGCCATTGTCGGTCAAGCAGGAAGACATCCAGCACCGTGGTTTTGCGTTGCAGTTCCGCATCAACGCCGAAGACCCGAAGAACAACTTCCTCCCAAGCTTTGGCAAGATCACCCGTTACTACGCGCCCGGCGGTCCCGGCGTGCGTACCGACACGGCGATCTACACCGGCTACACCATCCCGCCGTTCTACGACTCGATGTGCCTGAAGCTGGTGGTGTGGGCGTTGACCTGGGAAGAAGCCATGGACCGCGGCCTGCGCGCCCTGGACGACATGCGCCTGCAAGGCGTGAAGACCACCGCCGCCTATTACCAGGAAATTCTGCGTAACCCGGAGTTTCGCAGCGGCCAGTTCAACACCAGTTTCGTGGAAAGCCATCCAGAGCTGACCAACTACTCGATCAAGCGCAAACCCGAAGAGCTGGCCCTGGCCATCGCCGCCGCCATCGCCGCCCACGCAGGCCTGTGAGGAATATAAGAATGAGCAAGAAGATCTTCGTTACCGACACCATCCTGCGCGACGCCCACCAATCGTTGCTGGCGACCCGCATGCGCACCGACGACATGCTGCCGATCTGCGACAAGCTCGACAAAGTCGGCTACTGGTCCCTGGAAGTCTGGGGCGGCGCGACGTTTGACGCCTGCGTACGCTTCCTGAAAGAAGACCCGTGGGAGCGCTTGCGCCAACTGCGTGCGGCATTGCCCAACACACGCCTGCAAATGCTCCTGCGCGGCCAGAACCTGCTGGGCTACCGCCACTACAGCGACGACGTGGTCAAAGCCTTCGTCGCCAAGGCCGCCGTCAACGGTATCGACGTGTTCCGTATCTTTGATGCGATGAACGACGTACGCAACCTGCGGGTGGCCATCGAAGCGGTGAAAGCGGCCGGCAAACATGCCCAGGGCACTATCGCCTACACCACCAGCCCGGTGCACACCGTCGAGGCCTTTGTGGCCCAGGCCAAGCAGTTGGAATCCATGGGTTGCGACTCGATCGCGATCAAGGACATGGCCGGCCTGCTGACTCCATATGCCACTGGAGAACTGGTCAAGGCGCTGAAGGCCGAGCAGAACCTGCCGATCTTCATCCATTCCCACGACACGGCCGGCCTGGCTGCAATGTGCCAACTCAAGGCCATCGAAAACGGCGCCGACCATATCGACACCGCCATCTCCAGCTTCGCCTGGGGCACCAGCCACCCGGGCACCGAGTCGATGGTCGCGGCCCTTAAAGGCAGCGAATTCGACACCGGCCTGAGCCTCGAGCTGCTGCAGGAAATCGGTTTGTACTTCTACGCCGTGCGCAAGAAGTACCACCAGTTCGAAAGCGAGTTCACCGCGGTCGACACCCGTGTGCAAGTCAACCAGGTACCGGGCGGGATGATCTCCAACCTGGCCAACCAGTTGAAAGAGCAGGGCGCGCTGAACCGCATGAGCGAAGTGCTGGCCGAAATCCCGCGGGTGCGTGAAGACCTTGGCTTCCCGCCGCTGGTCACCCCGACTTCGCAGATCGTCGGCACCCAGGCGTTCTTCAACGTGCTGGCCGGCGAGCGCTACAAGACCATCACCAACGAGGTGAAGCTGTACCTGCAAGGCGGCTACGGCAAAGCGCCGGGCACCGTGAACGAAAAACTGCGGCGCCAGGCCATCGGCAGCGAAGAGGTGATCGACGTTCGCCCGGCCGACCTGCTGAAGCCGGAAATGACCAAGCTGCGCGGTGAAATCGGCGCCTTGGCCAAGTCTGAAGAAGACGTGCTGACCTACGCGATGTTCCCGGACATCGGCCGCAAGTTCCTTGAGGAGCGTGACGCCGGCACCTTGAGCCCGGAAGTGCTGTTGCCGATTCCAGAAGCCGGCGGTGTAACCCGTGCCGGCGGCGAAGGCGTGCCGACCGAGTTCGTGATCGACGTGCACGGCGAAAGCTACCGCGTGGATATCACCGGGGTTGGCGTCAAGGCCGAAGGCAAACGCCACTTCTACCTGTCGATCGACGGCATGCCCGAAGAAGTGGTGTTCGAACCGCTCAACGAGTTTGTCAGCAGTGGCGGCAGCAAGCGCAAGCACGCTACCGAGCCGGGCCATGTGAGCACGGCGATGCCGGGCAATATCGTCGACGTGCTGGTCAAGGAAGGCGACATGGTGAAAGCCGGCCAGGCCGTGTTGATCACCGAAGCGATGAAGATGGAGACCGAAGTCCAGGCGTCTATCGCTGGCAAGGTCACCGCCGTTCACGTGGCCAAGGGCGACCGGGTCAACCCGGGCGAAATCCTGATTGAAATCGAAGGCTGATCAACAGCCTTCAAGACTACCGCTTAAACCTCGGGGGGGGCATGTGCCCCCTTTTTTTCGCCTGCAATAATCAAAAAGCCAGGGTCCATTGGCCTTTCACGCCCTGGTTGCGGCTATGGCTGCCAGCCTCTGCGGAATAGGCCAGGCCCACGGTGTGCTGCGCCGAAAGCGCCAGGTCGACGCCGGCCTGCACGGCCAGGCTGTCGCGGCCCAAGGAGGTGCCTTGTAGGGTGAAGTCACTGTTGAAGCCTGGCCGTTTTACCCAGGCCAGGGACTGGCGCACTGTGCTGCTCACGTCGCCGTAAAGATGCTTCCAGCCTGTGCTCAGGTGCGGTTTGAGGGTCATCCAGTTGTCCAGCTCAAAGGCGCTGGCCACGCGTAAGCCGAAGGTACTGCTGAAGTTTCCCTGGGTCTGGGCACCGACATTGAGCGCAGTGAAACGACCTTTTTCCGTGTAACGGTCGCGGTGGTAACGCTGATAGCCGAGCCCGGCAAAGGGTTCAACGCTAAAGCCGCCCTTGTCCAGTTGGTAGCCCAGCTCGGTGAAGGCGTTCTGGCTGTGGGCGGTGTATTTGCCTTGGGACTGCTCGCGGTAACCGGCGAAATCAACGTCCACCGTGCGTTTGGTTTCACCGGCATGACGGCTGTAGATCACACCCAGGCGCAGGGCCAGCGGCCCGTCCTGGCGCACGGCGTAACCGCCCAGGTGCCAGCTGTCGAGTTCGCCCTTGAAGCGGGCGGCCCTCAGCTCGCTGGCAGACTTGGCGCCCATCACACCCACTCGCCAGCTGTCGTCCAGCGCCCAGTCGCCGCCCAGTACCAGGCCCCGGGTGCGATGCTGCAAGCCGGCGCTGGCGTGTTGCCCTTCAAGCTTGCCGGCGCTGCCCAGGGCATGAAGCCAGAGGCGGCCATGGCCTTGGTCATTGCCGGCGTTGCGCTCGTCACTCAATTGGCGCATGGCTGAAAGCAGGCTGGTATTGAGCGGTGTCATGCTGTTTTGCGTCGCGCTGGCAAGGTTGGCATTCTGGCTGCCTGCCAGTTGCTCCAGCACTTCCCCCAATCGCCCGGGCTTAAGGTTGGCCAACCTGCGGCTGAGGTTTTCCAGTTCGTATTCTTGCCACTCGTTGAGCTCTCCCGATTCCAGCAGGGTGGCCACGCCATGGTCCAGCACCTGGGCGACACGCTGGCCGTTGCGCGTGGTTGCATGATCGGCGAAGTGGAAGTCGCCGGCGGGCACGGGCTGCACGGGGCGGTGTTGAGTTTTTTTTCCATCAACCGGTATCTCGATCCACTCGCTGTCTGGATCGATATCCTCGCGCGCGTGGGCGAATTGAGCGCTGCTGAACCCCAGCGCGAAGATGACGGCGAGTGCGAGTTGTTTTTGTATGAGTGGCATGTAAACCCAACCTCTTGATGTATGAGGTTGGGGAATTTAGCGAGGTAAAGGGCAGATAAATGTCAGGCTAACCACCCCTCGTTTGCCGGAGATGTCTCTAGCGGGCAGCGATTAAAAGCTCATCTGCCACTGCCCGATCAAGCCATGATTGCGGCTGTTGCTGCCGATTTCGCCGCTGTAGCCAACACCCAGGGTTTGGCGGGCCGAGAGGCCTACATCCAGCCCGGCTTCGAGCAACAGGCTGTCGCGGTCCAGCGCGCTGCCTTCCACGTTGAACGCGGTGCCGCCCATCAGGAAGGCCTGGCGGGTGCTGCTGTCGACATCGCCGTAGGTGTGTTTCCAGCCCGCGCTGACCCGAGGCGTGAGGCTGATGCCGTTGTCCAGCTGGCTAAGGTGGGCCAGGCGCAGGCCGAAGGTGCTGCTGAAATTGTCCTGGGTTTGCCCGTCGACATGCAGGGCCGCGGCGCCGCCTTTTTCGTTGTAGCTGTCACGCTGGTAGCGCTGGTAGCCAAGGTTGGCAAACGGCTCGGCGCTCAGGCGCCCGCTGCCCATCGCATAACCCAGTTCGGCGAAAGCTTGTTGGCTGTTGGCGTCGTAGTCACCTTTGGGACGATCGCTGAAACCGTCGAAGGCCACGGTGCGTTTGCTCTCGCCCTGGTGCCCGCTGTAGGCAGCGCCCAGGCGCAAGGCCAGCGGCCCGCTCTGACGCATGGCATAGACCCCGGCGTGCCAACTGTCGATGCTGCCGTCGACGCCGGTGGTGTCCAGGTCGGTCTTCGAATAACCGCCCAGCACGCCCACGCGCCAGTCCGAGCCGAGTGCCCAGTCGGCCCCCAGCACACTGCCCTTGGTACGCTGGGTCAGGCCGTTGCTGGCGTGGTCGCCGTCGAGCTTGCCGTAGCTGCCGATGCCTTGCAGCCACAGGCGGCCCCGGGCATTCGGGTCGTTAAGGTTGCGGGCGCTGGCGGGCACGCCGGTGGCGGCCAATACGGGCGTGTCTTGTTGCTCAAGGCCCACCAGCAAGCCTGCGCCGCCGCCCAGTTGGTGCATGGCGTTGAGCATGCTGTTGCCGACCTGCGCACTGGCGCCGAGGGTCGCGCTGGTCAGGTTGGCGGTGCTGCTGCCCGCCAGTTGCTCGATGGCAGCACCGGCGCTGCTGTTGCTGGTGTTGAGCAAGGCGTTATACAGCGGGTTGTTGTTGCCCAGGCTCGCCAGGGCGTTGGCGGCGCTGGCGCCGTTGCCGGTATTGGCGAACTGATTGAAGGCCACGTCGTTGCGGGTGTAGGTCAGGCCAACCTGGGTAGGGCTGTAGTCCAGCGAGGGGGTGAGGAAGGCATAGTCGCTGGTGACCTTGCCGAACGTGCCATTGATACTGCCGGCTTGCAGCACCGTGTAGTGGCTCTGCCACGGGTAGGTGCCGGTGCCGGGGTTGACCGCCAGGGTCGCGCCATTCAGGTAGGCGGTGCCCCCGACCTGGACCGGTGCGCTGCTGCCGTCGGCGTTGACGCCATAGGCCAGGGTCGAGCTGCTGGTCATGGTCAGGTCGCGGGTGATGGTGGCGGTGCCGAGTGCGGTGTTGGTCTGCAAGGTGCCTTTGACCAACAGGCTGCCGACGCTGCCGCCACCGGCGTAAATACCGCCTTCATCGACGGTCAGGTTGCCGGCGATCCCGCCCTGGTTGATCAGTTTGGCGCCGCTGAAAATCTCGCCGCCATCGCTGAAATCGCCGCTGCCGGTGAGGGTCCAGGTGCCTTGTTTCACGTCCAGCCATTCGAAGTTGCGGCTATTGCCAAAACTGCCGCCGGCGGCGTCGTCCATGGTCAGGCGGTCGTAGCCGCTGCCGCCATCTACCACGCCGACAAAGCGGCTGCCGCCGAGCAGGGTCAGGTTGTCATTGCCGCCGCCCAGATCCAGGGCCAGGCCGTTGCTGCCGCTGATCAAGCCTGCGTTGACCACCGTGTCGGCAAACTCACCGACGAACTTCACACCAAAGCCGTCCAGGCCCTGGATGGTGCCGTGGTTGATCAGGGTTGTGGCTGCCAGTCCCGGGCCATCGCTGCCATCGTCCACCAGGATTGCGTTGTTCGCGCCGCTGACCAGCGCGCCCACACCGTTGAACACGTAGCCACCGCCGAGGGCGATGCCTTCGCTGCCGTTGGCAAAGCCATTCTTGTCGACGCCACCGGCGCCTATGCCCTGGATGACGCCGTAGTTCTCGATGTGCGCGATCTTGTCGATATCCACACCGTCACCGTCACCATCCGGCTGCAGCCCGGAGAAAGCACCCGTGATGGTGCCGTGGTTGATCACCGTGCCGTCGCCGTCGGAGCCAAAGCCCGAGCCGTTGCGGCCGATCACCGTGCCGTAGTTGGTCAGCGTGGCGCCCAGGTCGGTGGTGATGCCGTGGCGCCCGCCGGAAATCAGGCCGTAATTGGTCACCGTCACGCCGGTGGCGGAGTCGATGTCGACGCCGTCGAACTTGTCGTCCCGGGAGAAAGTGTCGCCGGTAGAAATCTCGCCGTAGTTGGTGATGGTGGCATTGGCGCCGGTCTTCATGCCGTCGCTGGCATAACCGTGAATCAACCCGCCGAGGCGGTTGATGATGGTGGTTGTGACGTTGGGGCTGCGGATCGCATCCAGGTCCAGCCCTTGGCCGGTGGCGGAGCGAATGGTGCCGCTGTTGTCGATCAACAGGCTGCCGCTGGCGAAATTGCTGTCGATGCGCAGCGCGTCGTTGGCACCCTGGATCACCCCGCCGGCGCGGTTGTAGAGGCTGTAATTGCGCGCGCCGGTGAGGTCGCCGCTGCTGTCGATGGCACGCCCGCCGGTGGAAGTGATGCTGCCGGAGTTATCGATCAGCACACCCTTGCCGCTGGTGCTGTCCTTCAGGGTCACGGCCACTTTGCTGGTGGTGATGCTGCCCGGTGCCGAAATGGTCAACGAGTCACTGCCACCCAGGGTTTGCCCGGTGGTGGTGGGCGTGTCGATCTGCAGCGTCTTGGTCGGAGCAGGCGCCGCGTCGGCAAAACCGCTGCTGACCAGCAAGCCGAGAGTGAGCGCAAGACGCTGGGGCGAAGGGGGCATGGCGGGCGACCTTGTTTTTGGAAAAGAGTCGACCTGTATAGCGGAGGTTTTTTACAGAATGATGGCGGGGATGTGACTGAGGCGGTGCGTCGTTGGTGATCCAATGTAGAGCGGGCTTTCTGTGGTGAGCGGGCTTGCCCCGCGCGGGGCAGGCCCGCTCACCACAGAGATATTCAGCAACCTTGCAAGCCCGGCCCACAGGGTTCGGCAGTGTGGGTGGCTCAGGTACGGCATTCCACCAGCGTCTTCAACTGTCCCGAACCGGTCTGGTTTGCATCCGACAGCCATGCTTCAAACCCGGCCCCAATCGCCGGCCATTCCCCATCCAGGATCGAATACCACGCCGTATCCCGGTTCCGGCCCTTGACCACCGTGTGCTGGCGAAACACCCCTTCAAAACTGAACCCCAACCGCTCGGCGGCATTTTTGGAGCGAGCGTTGGCGTTGTTGCACTTCCATTCCAGCCGACGATTACCCAGCTCAAACGAGTGCCTGGCCAGCAGGTACACTGCCTCGGTGCTTTTCGGCGAACGTTGCATCGGCGCGCCGAAGGTCACGTGGCCGATTTCGATGCGCCCCTGTTCCGGGACGATGGACATCAGGCTGAGGATGCCTTGCACGTCGCCGCTGGCGCGGTCGATCACGCTGAAGAAGTACGGGTCGCTGTGGGTCGCGTGGTTGTTCAGCCAGGCATCGAAGGCGGCGCGTTCGGGGAATGGGCCATAAGGCAAATAATCCCACAGCTTCGGATCGGCACCGGGGCCTTGCAGGGCTTTGAACAGGCCATCGCCGTGGCGCGCCGGGTCGAGTTTTTCCAGGCGGATAAAACGCCCTTCGATAACGGTGACGGTGGGCGCCGGGACACCTTTCCAATCGGCCAATGATGTCGACATGAAGCTCTCCTTAAAGACCTTTGCGAAACTGGATAAAGCCGGGGCGCTCGGCAATGCGTTCATACAGCTGGATGGCAGTGGCGTTGGTCTCGTGGGTCAGCCAGTGCACCTTGCAGCAACCATCGGCCTTGGCGGTGGCGTAGACAAATTCAATCAGTTTACGGCCTATGCCCGTACCACGCTGGGCCGGGTCTACCAGCAAATCCTGCAGGTAGCAGGAGTTTTCGATGCTCCAGTTAGAGCGGTGGTAGATGAAGTTGACCATGCCCACCGCCTTGCCGTCTTGCCAGGCCAGGGCCGAGTGGGTCGGTTCATTGGCATCGATCAAGCGTTGCCAGGTGTTCTGGCTGACGGCGTCGGGCAGTTCGGTATTGTAGAAGCGCAGGTAGGCGTGCCACAGGGGCAGCCAGGCGGCGTGGTCGGCGGCGCTCACCTGGCGGATTTCGATCTGGCTCATGTTGGCTCCTTGGGAATAAAGCGGGCGAGGGTCTGGTCGCGCACGTCGGCGCTGGCAGCCAGGCCGTCACGCACACCGGCGATGTCGGCCTGGCTGCGGTTCTGGCTGAGTTTGCGTTTGCCTTCCAGGCGCTGGATCGGCAGGGCAAAGCCAACGATGGCCTTGAGCATGCCGTCGATGTAGTCGGCCGGCGCATCGCTGACTTTCCACGGCTGGGCGCGGCGGCCTTCATGGCGGTCGGTGAGGGCGCTGACCAGCTTGAGCAGGGGCTGGGCGTCGGTGAACACTTCGCCACTGCCGTAGGCATGCACCGCCAGGTAATTCCAGGTGGGTACCACTTTGCCGTGCTCGGCCTTGGCCGGGTAAAACGCTGGGCTGATGTATGCTTCGGCGCCGGCAAATATCACCAGAGCCTCGCTGCCATTGTGCAGGTCCTGCCATTGGCGGTTGGCCTTGGCCATGTGCCCGTAAAGGGTGCCATTGGGCCCTTCATCAGGGTTGAGCAGCAGCGGCAAGTGGCTGGCTTGCAGCCCTTGCTCGCCAAAGGTCACCAGTTGCGCCAGGCGTGTGTGCTGGATCAGTTGGTGAATTTCGGGCAAGTCGTCGAGGGCAAAGGCGCGTGGAGTGTACATGAAGATTTTCCTTGGCGAATGCCTGCATCCTAGGCAGGCTATTGGTTCGTTGTAAGAGCCATCTTTGGTCCATTTCATAGGTCCAATTTGCCGGAGTGTGTGCGATGCCCCCGATAGAGCCACCGCTGTCATTCAACCCTGCCGGCATCGAGTTGGATCGCCGTCAGGGCCTGACGCGCCAGCTTTACCAGGCCCTGCGCCAGCGCGTGCTGGATGGGCGGCTGGTCAGCGGGACTCGGTTACCCGCCAGTCGCGACCTGGCCGCCGCGCTGGCGATCTCCCGTAACAGCGTGGTGCGTGCCTACGATCAGCTGTACGCCGAGGGGTTTATCGAGGGCCGGATTGGCGACGGCACCTACGTGGCGCAGTTACCGACTACCCCGGAGGTCGCAAAAAAACTATCCACAAAACTGTCCACAGGCTTACCCACAGGCTTATCCCCAGGTTTATCCACAGACTGGCTGGATCTGCCGGTCATTCCCGCGCCTGGAGTTATCCACAGCGCTGCCTTGGGACTGGTGGAAAACAATCATTTGCAACTACCGCCAACGGGCCCGCCGCGAGCTTTTCGCGTGGGTGTACCGGCGTTCGATCTGTTCCCGTTTGACGTCTGGGCCAAGCTGAATGCGGCTTTCTGGCGCAAGCCCGACTTGCAACAACTGTGTTATGGCGACCCGGCCGGGGATGCGCGTCTGCGCGGCCTGGTTGCCGCTTATCTGCGCAGTTCCCGAGGTGTGCAGTGCACGCCTGAGCAAATAGTGATCACCAGTGGCGCGCAACAGGCAATCAGCCTTTGTGCACAGCTGCTGGTGGAGCCCGGTGATGGCGTGGCCATCGAGAACCCCGGGTACCGCGCGGCAGGCCATGCCTTCGCCGTCGCCGGGGGCCACTTGCAGGGTGTGCCGGTCGACAGCGAGGGCATCGATTGCACCGCGCTGAATGCGCTCGCCGGTTGTCGACTTGCCTACGTCACGCCGTCCCATCAATACCCTACCGGGGTGGTAATGAGCCTGGCCCGGCGCCTGGAGCTGCTGGCGTGGGCCGAGCGCACCGGCGGCTGGATCGTAGAGGACGACTACGACGGCGAGTACCGCTACAGCGGTGCACCGCTGGCGCCGCTGGCAGCGCTGGATCGCAGCGGCCGGGTGCTGTATGTCGGCACCTTCGGCAAGGTGGCCTTCCCGGCGCTGCGCCTGGGCTACCTGGTGTTGCCGCCGGCCATGGTGCAGGCTTTTGCCCGGCGTCGCGCGGTCGACATGCGTCACTCCGAGGTCAGCACCCAGGCTGTGATGGCCGAGTTCATGGCCGCCGGGCACTTCCAGCGGCATGTCAGGCGTATGCGCCGCGCGGCCCTGAGCCGGCTCAACGCGGTGTTGGCCGAGTGGCCCGAGGGCATTGAGGGTGTCGGCCCGTTGCCGACCGTGGCGGCGGGGCTGCATTTGACGGTGCGGGTCGACAGCCTGGCCCGGGAGCAGGCACTGGTGGAACAGGCGGCCTCGGTGGGGGTGGAGGTCAATGGTTTGAGCAGCTATTGGTTGCCGGGCTCCTGCACGCCAGAGGACCAGCGTGCGGGGCTGGTGCTGGGGTTTGCGGCGGTGCCCGAGGCGCGGATCAGCCAGGCGTTGAAGTGCTTGGCCCAGGCGTGGCGTCAAAGGCCGGCGCCAGTGGGTTGAGAAACAGCAACCGGGCCAGGTGAGGGCCAATTTCACTGCGATACACGCCAATGCGCTGTTGTTCCGAGTCGCCCAGCTGCTCGAATGCGCCTCCCAGGCGCCGTTGCTCAAGGGTCTTCAAATGAGCGGCGGTGTAATGTTCATTGGCTGCGCCCGGTTCGCTGTAGTGAAAGTGCGCGTACCACAGCACCTGGTCGGTTTTTTTGTCGCGAATCTCGTACTCCTGAAGGTAATCCTTCCTGGGGCCCTTGAGCCTGCGGCGAGTCGCCAGGGTTTGGATGGTGATCTGCTTATCGATGTACAGCAGCTCTACATGGGCCGCTGTGGGGGGCCGTTTCTTGAGCATGTCGAGCTTGATCTCCCGGCCGGCGCGGTAGAGCTTCTTGACCGCCTCTTCCAGTTGCTGGCGCACGGTTCGGGAGGCTCTGTCATCGGTCTCGTTGGTGGCATTGGCGGCGTGTTCCACGGCATTGGCCGCTGCCTCCAGCGTTTCTGCCTGGCGCCACACTTTCTCCTCGATCTCCACGGGCAACCGTCGGGTTTCCCCCGACAAGCCCCATGTACGCTCGATAAAATGGTCGGCGTCGTCGAGTAACGCCTGGGCTTTTTTGAGGCTGGCCTTCAGCCCCATGGCCGGTGGCGCGGGTGCCGGGCTGTGTTCAGATACGCGCTGCACCCACACCCCTGGGGTTTTCTCATGGAAGGTGGCGACGACTTTGCCGGTCAGGGGCGCCTTTACCTCCACCAGGCTTGGGTCATCGGTGCGCGGCTCGCCGATCACCACTTGCCGGGAGCGCGTCTTGATGATTTTGCGTTGGGGGGCCGGGGGAGCGTCGGTCGTTTTGGACTTGCTCTCTTGAGCCCTTCTCTCGCGCAAGGTAATGACCAGTTGCCGAGCGGCTTGCTGGGCAAACTCATCAATTTGGCGGCGCGTGGTTTCCAGGACCTCGCTGTTTATAGAACCCGCAAACTCGCCTGGCAGGTCCAGGCAGTCTTGATGGATCACGGCAAATTGGTCGACCAGGCTGTCCAGTGCGCCAATCCGCTCGTGGAGCGGGGTCGTCTCGGGTAACGCCTGCATGGCGCGCACGCTGATAATCGCCAGGCTGGCTTCGTCGACAATGCGATTGACCACCTCGCGCGCGCCGCTCTGGGCGGCCTCGGGAGTGTTCTGCACGGCCAGGTAGCGCGTCAGCGAGATTCGCGTGCTTTTGAGGTCGACGGGCTTATCGCCGGGCAGTTGCCGGCGGGTTTCTTCAGCCACTTTCAGCGCGTCCGCGCCCAGTCCTCGCAACGCCTCCATGTGAGCGTCCAGTTGTTCCAGTTGCTGCAACAGCTGGCCGGCGAGGTCGTACAGCCGCCGGTGATCGTCGATGAAGGCAGCGTCGTTTTGCAGCTGCGGGCCGAGCCTGTCCCGTAGCGCTTGATATTCGCCATTGCATACGTCCATGGCAGAGCGCATCAGCAAGAGTTGCTGCCCGAGATAGCGGGTCATTTTCACCGGATAGTTGGCGACGGTGTCCAGGATGTTCAGCGATTTGAGGCGGGAAATCGTCACTTCATATTCTTCGCTGCGCTGGTAGACCTTGTTGATAAATTCATCCTGTGCGGCCTGCGCCGAGGTGCCCGGTACAGCCTTACTGTCGGCCAGTGCCTTTTGCAGGTTAATGGTCTTTTGAAGGCTCTGATCGTCGAAGTCTTCCAGTTGCTGGCGCAATTCTGAGATTTTGGGCGGACGCAGCCGGCGATTTTTCTTCAGCCGGCTGCGCAAGCCCGCCCCGCGCAGGCGCAGGCGCGTATCGACAAACCATTGGCCCAGGCGGTTATTGACCAGCACCGGCCCCAGGCGCGTTGGCTGGCGGTGGTCGACAATGATCACGCAGTCGTTGTCATCCACCACGACCTGAAACCAGCGTTGCCCTACGGGGGCATACCAATGCTCGTCCAGCGGGTACAGGTGCTGGTACGGACCTGGATCTTTATGTTGCGCGCCGAGCTCTTTGGGTTTGGCCAGGCTGAAGCCGTCCAGGGTTTGAGCAAGGCTTGAGGGGGTGCGGATCAGCGCGCCTTGGGTGTGCAGCGACGACTCGTGGCCGACGGGCAATTGAGCGGTTTCAAGGGTCGTCTTTTGGGGCGCTGACGGCAGGGTATTGGGTGTGGGCTCTTCAAGGGCCCGCTCTTGCGGGGCTTGGCGTTTAACTGCTGAGGGGCGTCGACTGGCGAGGTGCAGCGCCAGCGCCATCCCCAGGTTAAGCAGGATGTCGGTCACGGCTGTCGATTGGCGTTGGTCATCACCCTCTTCCCGGGCGGTGACCACCTGTTCCAGGTCTTGCATGATTTGCCCGATCCACGCCGCGGTGCCGACGGTTTTGCCGAGAAATGGCAGCGCCGCGTTGAATATCAGCCAGCCCGTGTTCTTGATGCTTTCCCAGCGGCCTTCGGCATTGGATACCGATTGCCGATCGGCCGTGGTCACCAGTGCGTTGGCATTGGCATTGAACAGCTCGGCCAAGGTGTTATCGCCCAAAACCTCGTCGCTCAAGGCAATGGGGCCGCTCAACACCAATGCGACGAGCGGTTCTATCAGCAGTTTGGACACCACCCAAGGCGCGGTCAGAGTGCCTGGAAATACAAATTGGGCGTAGCCCAAACGCGTGGTGTCGGGCAGCCAGGCCAGTACGGCCTGGCGCAGGGGGGTATTTTGTTTGATGGCGTAGAGCAAGTTGGTGCGCGAGGCAAATTGGATCAACGGCTGGTCGGACATCGGCCGGTAGAGCAGGCAGGGCCCGTCCTGGGCGTTCTGCGGGCCGATCACAAACATGTTGGCGACCTTATCGGCCCGTCGGCTCAAGCGCAGGGTCGGGATGAACGCCAAGGGGCGCACTACGATGGGCTGGCCGTCGACGCGGCGCAGGTCGGCGGCGCTGGTCATCACCGCGCAGACATAGCGGTAACCCAGCTCGTCCACGCCGAACTGGTTTCGGATCTTGTATTGCAACGCCAGCAACGGCAGTTGGATGCGTAGCTGATCGCCAAACAGGGCCTGGCGACGTTTGGACTCCGTCGGGTCGTCGAGCAAGGTTTGCTTGATCAGTGCCGGGTACTGCTGGCCGACATTGACCTGCGTAATCAGGCCTTCCAGGTAGGTGACGGTCATCCAGCCCGGGGTGGCAGTGCCATTTTCATAGCTGACCGTCTTGTTGCCCAAGGGCAGCGAAACCAGGTTTTGCAGAGCCAGTTCGATCAGGTTAAACGTGACGGTATCCACCAGCCCCGGTGCGGTGAACAACCCCACGACCACTTGGCTGGTAACGGTAATGCGGATATTGAGCAGGTTGAGGCTGGCGGCTTGGGGGTGGTCCTTGAGCATCTGTTTGCGCAGGGCTTGCAGGGTGTAATCACGGATGGGTGCAATGCCGTCCTGATAGCAGCGCTTGTGCTGGCGACCATTGAGTTGCGCCAGGTCCAGCACGTAGCGGTTATACAGGGACAGGTCGGTGAGCGGTGCGTTCATGACCCACTCGGGCAGTGCGTCACGGATCCAGTGCAATTTGGCCAGGTCCTGGACCGGTAGTTGGTTGGCGTCCAGGAGCATGTCCCGCTCCACGGGATCCGGGGCGGCCACCACGTCTTCGTCTACCGCCGAAAGATCAGAAATCGCATCGATTTGCAGGCTGATCAGCGTGCAAGCCAAGTGCTCGAAAAAATTCCCCTCAGGCTCGAACAGGCGCCAATGCAGCGCCAGCCGGTGAGGATTGATGGCATGGCGGGTGAGGGCATTTTCCAACGCCTGCACGCTGGAGAATTTCTCGTGTCCGGATCCCAGCGAGTAAGTGAGGATGATTGTCTGCTGTTCATGGGTGCCGATTAATACCGCAACGGGCGTCAGGCTGAGGTGCACGTTTTGGTCGTCCTGGCCCTGGTCGACATCAACCAGGTAGGTACGCGTGCCGTATTTATCGTTGGGCAGGCGCTGGGCGTAGTCGGGGTACTGGTACACCAGCTTCGCCATGGCGCGTTCGTCATCGTCCCAGTCGCCACCCTTGAGGTCCCACACGTTGCGCAAGGCGCTGGCCAGCGCCTGCCAACGAGTGCCGTTGGGGCCGTTGGTGGCGTTCCAATAATCGAGTTGTTGTTCCTGATAGGCAAAAAACAGCAAGGGCGCCAGTTCGTTGATCAAACGGCCAATGGCATCGATACGTACCGGCAAGTGAATATCGGGTCGGCTGTTGGAACGGTATGTGAGGTAATGCTCACCGTCGATGTACAGCGCACGGGTGCCGGCCAGGGCATGCTGGGCCAAGGATCCGCCAAGGGTTTCATAGCGCGGCGGGCCCGGGATAATTTGACCTTTGACGACCTGCCATGAGGGCGCGACAACCACCGCCAGGTTCGGGTCGATATCCAGTTGGGGATAAAGCTCTTTGAGCGCGGGGCGCAGGGCCGCGGCGGCGACGTCGCGTACCGACGGGCCGGTGGTCAGTTGGGTGACCAGGGTGTTGGTGTCGAGGGTGCCATTGTCTGAAGAAGGTTCGGGCATTGGGGGCGATCCGTGGGGCAAGGGAGTGCCGCACGGTAGCCAGCCTTTGACGGGGTGGAGTGTTAGTTAGTTAGCGGCACCGCTGGGTGCCGCCGCAGCGTTGCTCAGGTGCCGGACTTGATCTTGGTCCAGGCGCGGGTCCGGGCCCGTTCGGCGTCGCGTCCCAGCGGCTTGAGGGTATACAACGTGGCCATGGCCGCCTCGGTCGGGTACAGGTTGGGGTTGCCGCGAATCGCCGGGTCCACCAGCGAAGTGGCGTCCTTGTTCGGGTTGGGGTAACCGACAAAGTCGCTGATCGGGGCGATCACGCCAGGTTGCAGCAGGTAGTTGATAAAGGTGTAGGCGTCGTCCGGATCTTTCGCGCCTTTAGGGATGGCGAGCATGTCGAACCAGATCGGCGCGCCCTCTTTAGGCAGGCGCATGTCCACGGTCACGCCATTCTTGGCTTCCTTGGCGCGGTTGGCGGCTTGGGAGAAACTGCCGGAATAACCGACGGCCACGCAGATGTCACCGTTGGCGATGTCGGCCATGTACTTGGATGAGTGGAAATAGGTGATGTAAGGGCGGATCTTCATCAGTAGGGCTTCGGCTTTGACATAGTCCGCCGGGTTGCTGCTGTTGGGGTCCAGGCCCAGGTGCTGCAGGGCCAGGGGCAGGATCTCCGACGGCGAATCCAGCAGCGCCACGCCGCATTGCTTGAGCTTGCTGATGTTCTCTACGTTGAAGATCAGGTCCCAGCTGTCCACGGGGGCGTTGGCCCCGAGTGCGGCCTTGACCTTGTCCGGGTTGAAGCCGATCAGGATGGTGCCGTACATGTAGGGCACGGCGAATTTGTTACCCGGGTCGTTGGCCTCGATCAGCTTCATCAGTTTGGGATCGAGGTGGTTCCAGTTGGGCAACTTGCTGCGGTCCAGCGGCTGAAACACCGAGGCTTCGATCTGTTTGGCCAAAAATACGTTGGACGGTACTACCACGTCATAGCCGGAGTTGCCGGTCAGCAGCTTGGCTTCCAGGGCTTCGTTGGTGTCGAAGATGTCGTAGACCAGCTTGACGTTGGGGTGCTGCGCCTTGAAATCCTCAAGCGCCTTGGGGGTGATGTAGTCGAACCAGTTATAAACCCGCAGGGTTCGCTCTTCGGCCTGAGCGGTTGCACTCAGGACGGCTGCGCCGAGGACAAGATACTTGAGTATGTTCATCGTGCTGACCCCTCGAAACCTTCAAGAACGTTGACGGCGTTGATGCCGATTTCTTCGACGGCGTAGCCGCCTTCCATCACAAACAGCGTGGGCTTGGCGAGTTGCGCGATGCGGGCGCCCATGGCCAGGTAGTCCGGGCTGTCGAGCTTGAACTGCGAGATCGGGTCGTCCTTGAAGGTGTCGACGCCCAGGGACACGACGATGACATCAGCGCCGTAGCGTTCGATCTCCCGACAGGCCTTCTCCAGAGCCGCACTCCACGTCTCCCAGCCGGAACCTGCGGGCAGCGGATAGTTGAAGTTGAAGCCTTCACCAGCGCCTTCGCCCAGCTCGTCGGCATAGCCCAGGAAGAACGGAAACTCCGCCTCCGGGTGGCCGTGGATCGAAGTGAAGAGCACGTCGCTGCGCGCATAGAAAATCGACTGGGTACCGTTGCCGTGGTGGTAGTCCACGTCGAGGATTGCCACCTTGGCGCAGCCTTGGTCGAGAAATGCCTGGGCTGCGATTGCTGCATTGTTGAGGTAGCAATAACCGCCCATCAAGTCGCTGGCGGCATGGTGCCCCGGTGGACGGCACAGCGCGAAGGCACTGAGGGCGCCTTGCTGGATCGCCTGTTGCGCCGTCAGCGCGACTTGCGCTGCGCTGTAGGCCGCCTGCCAGGTGCCGGCGGTGATCGGTGCGCCACCGTCGAAGCTGTAGTAGCCAAGCTGGCCGTGCAGGCTGGTGGGAAGGACACGGCGCAAGGTGCGTGCGGGCCAGGTGTAGGGCAGCAGGTCGCCGTCCTGGCCGAATTCGGTCCAGCGTTGCCAGGCACCTTTGAAGAAGGCCAGGTAGTCGGCGCTGTGGATGCGTTGCAGCGGGGCCAGGCCGAAATCCTCTGGCGCCTGCACCGCGCCCAACTCGCGGTCCTTGACCCGCTGCAGCACATGGTCGGCGCGCGAGGGCATCTCAAAGCAGGGCATCAATTGCCCGTCCATCAGTTCGCAGCGGCCATGGTGCAGGTGGTGATCGTCCGAGTAGATCGTCAGCATATTGTTGTTCTCCGCAGGCTGTGTCGATGCATGCAGTCTTGCGGCGGGCGGGGTTTATGAGAACGGCAGGAGCGGCCAAAAGGGGATAAATATGGCCAAAGTGTGTGACCGCAATTCGCCCCGAAATGGCGCGGCCACGCCCCAGCAAGTGGCTTCAGGGGCGGAACTGGCTGGGTGCTACGCCGCTCCAGCGTACAAAGGCGTGACGAAAACTCGCGGTTTCGCTGAAACCCAGCGCCTCGGCAATTCGGTAGATGGGCAGTTCATCCTCGCCGAGCAATCGCTTGGCTCGCTCGAAGCGTAGTTCGTCCAGCAACTCCTGATAGCTGCAGCCCAAGTCATGCAGGTGCCGGCGTAGCGTGCGGGGAGAGCAGTTCATCTGCTCGGCCAGGCCGTCGAGGCCCGGCGCGGCGCTGAGTTGGCTGGCGAGCAGGTGGCGAATCTTGGCCAGCCAGGCCTGGCGCCCGGTGAACTCGGTGTTTTGCTTGCGGCAGCGCTCGGCCATGGCCTGGTGGGTGACGGCGTCGGCTAATGGCAGGGGCTGCTCCAGCCAGCTTCGGTCGAAGGCAAACGCGTTGGCAGTGGCGCCGAATTGTAGCGGGCAGGCGAAGCTTTCGGCGTAGCGCGCGCGGTAATCCGGGGCGTCGTGTTCAAAGCGCGCCCCCAGCAGCGGCAGGGCGTGCCCCAGCAGGTCGTCGCAGATCACCTTCACGGAGGCCAGGCAGAGTTCGACGTTGAACATTTCCAGTGCCGGGTTTTCCCGGTAGTCCGCGGCGCTGAACCAGATACGCGTGCCGTCTTCCTCCAGGTCCAGCTCAAAAAGTGTTCCCAGCAGCGCCGGATACCGCAGCGCCAAGCGCAAAGCGTCACCGAAGGTGGCACTGGTGAGCAGTGCGTAACCGAGCATGCCATAGGAGGAAACGTGCATTTGCCGACCCAGCTCCAGGCCGATATCCCGGCGCAGGGCCACGGCGTTGGCGCACACGCGCATTTCCTGATTGGTAGTGATGCGGGTGTCGGCGCGGCTCAAGTCCACCGGGCAGATACCGCTGCCGGCCAGTAGGGTTTCGGCGGGGAGGCCGTCGGCCTTGAAGGTGCGCAGCACCAGCGAGACGGCATTGAGGGTGGTGAGGTGGGAGTGCAGCATGGGAGCTTCCAGCCAGGGGATGGCTGGAAGTGGAGCAAGTTATATGCCGGTCAGCTCAGTTCGCCGCACAGGTCGAGTTCGACCAGGCGCCGCACTTCGGCGGTATCCAGGCCTGCGCCGAGCAGCGCATTGAGCTTGCCGAACGCCGCTTCACGGGTCATCCCGCCACCGGACAACACGCCCACGCCACGCAAGCGGCTGCCGGCTTCGTACACATCCAGCTCAACCCCGCCTTCATGGCATTGGGTGATTGCCACCACGACCACGCCGTTGTCCTGCGCGCGCTTGAGGCTGGCGAGGAACTCGGGGTTGTCGCTCGGCCCGGTGCCGCTGCCGAAGCATTCCAGCACCAGCGCCTGAATACCGCTGCCGATCAGTGCATCCAATTGCGACGCAGCAATGCCCGGCACCAATGGCAGCACGCCCACATTGGCCTGCGCCTTGGCCTGGCGGTAATGCAGCGCCGCTGGAACCATCTGCGCCTGGGCCACGCCGCCGTTGCGCTGCAATGCGGCAAACGGATGGCGACCGAAACTGCGTATTTTCGCGCAGCGGGTGGGGGCCATCAGTGCACCGTGAAAGTACAACTGCACGCCTGGCGCCAGACCGTCGCCCAGTGCAGCCAGCGCGCCGCTGACGTTCTCCCAGGCATCGCTGTCGGGCACACCGGCAGGCAGCATCGAGCCGGTAAACAGCACCGGCGCCGGCAAGCCCAGCAATTGGAAGCTCATGGCCGCCGCGCTGTAGGCCAGGGTGTCGGTGCCGTGCAGGATCAGCACGGCGTCGCAGCCGGCATCCACCGCCTCCACCACGGCGCTGCGCAGGCGCTGCCAGTAGGCGGGCGTCATGTTGGCGCTGTCGATCAGCGGGGCCATTTCGCGAAAGCGCCAGGTGGGCAGTTGCTCGTTGGCAAGCTGTTCGCGCATGCGTACTTCAAAACCCGAGGCAGGCGCCAGGCCGTTGGCGCTGGCCTGCATGCCGATGGTGCCGCCGGTGTAGAGCACCATGATGTTGTTGGCTGGTTGCATCGAAGAATCTCCTGAACGAAAAACGCCGCCGGGCCCAGAGCATGCCCAAGGCCGGGCGGCGTGTCATCTATCTAGGTTTAGCGTTGCGTTTGAGCGCTCGGTTCAGCCGATGCTTGAGCCGCTGGCTCAGGCTTGACCGGGTTGGCCGGCCAGGCCTTGCGGTCCAGGTCCAGGTCCGGGAACTTGCTGGAATCAAACACCGGCGTCTTGATGCCTGCAGCGCGTTGGCCGTCGTAGTCATTCAGGATACGCATGGCGATCTTGAACAGGAACGCCAGGGCGAACAGGTTGACGAACGCGAGCATGGTCATGGTGATGTCGGCGAAGGCGAACACGGTGCCGAGGTTCTCGATGGAACCCCAGAAAATCAGCACCAGCACCAGCGCACGGTAGCCCATCAACACCTTGCGGTTGTCGCCCACAATGAAGCGCAGGTTGCTCTCGCCGAGGTAGTAGTTGTACATGATCGAGGTGAACACGAACAACGCCAGGGCCACCGAGATGAACATCCGGCCCCAGTCACCGACCACGGCCGCCAGGGAGTTCTGGGTCAGGGCAATGCCGTCGCCTTCAAAACCCGGGGTGTAGAAACCCGAGAGCAGGATCAGCAGCGCGGTGCACGTGCAGATCACGAAGGTGTCGAGGAACACGCTGAACGCTTGCACCACGCCTTGGGCGATCGGGTGCTCTACCGACGCCACTGCGGCCACGTTAGGCGCGCTGCCCAAACCGGCTTCGTTGGCGAACACGCCGCGTTTCACACCCATGATGATCGCGCTGCCCACCAGGCCACCGAAAGCCTGGTCGAGGCCGAAGGCGCTCTTGACGATGGTCGCGAGCATGGCCGGCACGTGGTCGAATTGCAGCACGATCACGTACAGGGTCACCGCGATGTAGACCAGGGTCTTGACCGGCACCAGCAGGTCGGCGATCGAGGCGATACGCTTGATCCCGCCGATGAACACCAGGCCCAGCAACACAGCCAGGGCCAGGCCGGTGTAGGTGGTGTCCAGACCAAATGCGTTGTTCAGCGAGTGAGTCACAGCGTGGGCTTGCAGGCCGTTGAAGGCGAAACCGAAGGTCACCAGCAGCAGGAACGCCATCACCATGCCCAGCCAGCGTTTGTGCAGGCCGTGCTGGATGTAATACGCCGGGCCGCCACGGTAGGTGCCTTCAGCGTCGGTACGTTTGTAGAGCTGGCCGAGGGAGCACTCGATAAAGCTCGAAGACATGCCCACCAGTGCGGTGACCCACATCCAGAACACGGCACCCGGGCCACCCAGGGTCACGGCAATGCCGACGCCTGCGATGTTGCCGGCACCCACACGCCCGGCGAGACTGAGCATCAGCGCCTGGAACGAGCTGAGTTGGCCGGCGCTGCTTTTCAGGCTGTCGCGAAACACCGAAAACATGTGGAAAAAGTGACGCAACTGAACGAAACGCGAGCGGATCGTGAAGTAACCACCGAGCCCGACAATGAGCACGATCAATACTTTCCCTGAGAGGAAGTCGTTGATGACTTCTAGCATGGAGTGTTCCTCGCTGATTTTTCTAATGGCAAACGCAGGACGGTCCGACGCATCGCTCGGCACCAGGCAGTGCACGATGCTTCGACCCCAATCCTTTTGCGGGTGTTGTTATTCATGCGGTTTCGCGCTTCCCAGGGTCTCGTTACCGACGACCGCTGACGCGAAGAGGGGCGGCACTATACCTAGGCGAGCGTGATCCGTCTGCTTGAAGCGATTAAAGGTTTCAGAAAAATGCTCCGGCTTAGTGCACATACTCTGTGGGAGCGGGCTTGCCCGCGATTGCGGCGGGTCAGTTATGAAAATGTCGACTGGCAAGGCCTCATCGCGGGCAAGCCCGGCTCCCACAGTGTGCGGTGGTGTTTGATGCTTTGCATTTCAAAATTTTCAGGCAAAAAAAAGGGCCTGAAGAACGAGCCTTCAGGCCCTCAAAAGGTGAGAGGTGTCTAGTCCCTCAACCTGGTGAGCGGTGCAACAAACGTTAGGCCTTCAGAGGCACCAAACGTGGGGCAATCATGTTTTCGGGGCGCAGGATGTCGTCGAGCATGGCGTCGTCGAGCAAGCCTTCTTCACGCACCAGTTCCAGCACGCCGCGGCCGCTTTCAAGGGCGATGCGGGCGATGCGGGTGGCGTTTTCATAGCCGATGTATGGGTTCAGCGCGGTGACCAGGCCGATGGAGTGTTCCACCAGCTCGCGGCAGCGGGCTTCGTTGGCGGTGATGCCGACGATGCAGTGCTCGCGCAGCATGTCCATGGCGCGTTGCAGCAGGCGGATCGAGTCGAAGATCTTGTAGGCAATCAGCGGCTCCATCACGTTCAGTTGCAGTTGGCCGCCTTCGGCCGCGATGGTCAGTGCCAGGTCGTTACCGATGATTTGGAACGCCACCTGGTTGACCGCTTCCGGGATCACCGGGTTGACCTTGCCGGGCATGATCGAACTGCCTGGCTGGCGGGCCGGCAGGTTGATTTCGTTGATGCCGGTGCGTGGGCCGCTGGACAGCAGGCGCAGGTCGTTGCAGATCTTCGACAGCTTCACCGCGGTGCGCTTGAGCATGCCGGAGAACAGCACGAAGGCGCCCATGTCGGAGGTGGCTTCGATCAGGTCGGCGGCCGGTACCAGCGGCTGGCCGCTGATGGTGGCCAGGCGTTGTACGGCCAGGGCCTGGTAACGCGGGTCGGCGTTGATGCCGGTACCGATGGCGGTGCCGCCCAGGTTGACTTCAGTCAGCAGCTCTGGCGCCAGTGTCTTCAGGCGGGCCAGGTCTTCACCGAGGGTGGTGGCGAAGGCGCGGAATTCCTGGCCGAGGGTCATCGGCACAGCGTCTTGCAGCTGGGTGCGGCCCATTTTCAGGACGTGGCTGAACTCGACGCCTTTGGCGGCGAACGCCTGGATCAGGCTGTCGAGGCTGGCCAACAGTGCGTCATGGCCCAGCAGCAGACCCAGGCGGATCGCGGTTGGGTAGGCGTCGTTGGTCGACTGCGCCATGTTCACGTCGTTGTTGGGGTGCAGGTATTGGTATTCGCCCTTGCTGTGGCCCATGGCCTCCAGCGCGATGTTGGCGATGACTTCGTTGGCATTCATGTTGGTTGAAGTGCCAGCGCCGCCTTGAATCATGTCCACCACGAACTCATCGTGGAAATCGCCGCGGATCAGGCGGGCACAGGCTTCGCTGATGGCAGCGTGCTTGGCTTCACTGAGCTGGCCCAACTCACGGTTGGCGTCAGCAGCGGCTTGCTTGACCATCGCCAGGCCGACCACTAATTTCGGGTAATGCGAAATCGGAACACCGGAGAGACGGAAGTTATTCACCGCTCGCAGGGTCTGGATGCCGTAATACGCTTGAGCGGGTACTTCGAGTACGCCAAGCAGGTCTTTTTCTGTGCGGAAAGATGCAGCGGAGGACATGACGGAAATCATCTCGATAAGGACCCGGGCTAGGCCGGAACGCTGTGAATGCTAGGCTTGCACAAGGTTTTGGGCCAATGCTGTTAAACACTGGCCTATGCATAAACGGCATAATGTCGGTGTGACCCCGTTACCATGACGGACGTGTGTGCCAAAATGGTGCGTGCCCCGGGAGGATGTGATGAACCTTGAAAGCAAATGGCTGGAAGACTTTAGCGCCCTGGCTGCCACCCGCAGTTTCTCCCAGGCGGCGGAGCGGCGCTTCGTCACCCAGCCGGCGTTCAGTCGGCGCATCCGTAGCCTGGAGGCCGCGCTGGGGCTGACCCTGGTCAATCGCTCGCGCACGCCGGTCGAACTGACGGCGGCGGGGCAGTTGTTCCTGGTGACTGCGCGTACCGTGGTCGAGCAACTCGGCGAGGTGCTGCGCCATCTCCATCACCTGGAAGGCGGGCAGGGCGAAGTCATGCAGGTGGCGGCGGCGCATTCGCTGGCGCTGGGCTTTTTCCCGCGCTGGATCGCGCAGTTGCGCAACGAAGGGTTGAACATCGCCACGCGGTTGGTCGCCACCAACGTGGGCGACGCCGTGCATGCGCTGCGCGAAGGCGGCTGCGACTTGATGCTGGCGTTCTACGATCCGGATGCGGCGATGCAGATGGACCCGGAGATCTTCCCGTCCCTGCACCTGGGCAACACCGAGATGTTGCCGGTGTGCGCCGCTGATGCTGACGGCAAGCCGCTGTTCGACCTGGAGGGCGAGGGCAGCGTGCCGCTGTTGGCCTACAGCGCCGGTGCGTTCCTGGGGCGTTCGGTAAACCTGCTATTGCGTCAGCGCGCTTTGCGTTTCACCACGATTTACGAAACCGCGATGGCCGACAGCCTGAAAAGCATGGCCCTCGAAGGCTTGGGCATTGCCTGGGTGCCGCAGTTGAGCGTGCGTGCCGAGTTGGCCCGGGGCGAACTGGTGGTGTGCGGCGGCCCGCAATGGCATGTGCCGCTGGAGATTCGTTTGTACCGCTGTGCCCTGGTGCGCAAGGCGAACGTGCGGTTGTTGTGGCGCAAGCTGGAAGGTGGCGCGGCGCAGAATACCTGAGCCCACACAGATCAAATGTGGGAGCTGGCTTGCCTGCGATAGCGGTATGTCAGCCAACATTTCTGACCCTGACACGGCGCCATCGCAGTCAAGCCAGCTCCCAGAGTATTTTGCGGTGTTTTCGCTGACCTGGAAGTCAATAAAACCGCCTGTTTGAGGTGTAAGACAGATGGTCACCCAAGGGGCTGTTTATCTGCGTTATTACGGTATACTGCGCGGCCTTCGGCCGGTCCAACCGGCCTTAATTCGTACAACAAGCCACGCCGGATTTCCCGCGTGGCTTGTTGTTTTTTGACGCGCCTGCGGGCGCCCAGAGAGAAGAGGCACGACGATGAGTGCATTGGTTGGCGTGATCATGGGCTCCAAGTCCGATTGGTCCACCCTTAGCCACACCGCCGATATGCTGGAAAAACTCGGCATTCCCTATGAAGTGAGGGTGGTTTCCGCCCACCGCACTCCGGACTTGCTGTTCCAGTATGCCGATGAAGCAGAATCCCGTGGCATCGAGGTGATCATCGCCGGTGCCGGCGGTGCAGCTCACTTGCCAGGCATGTGTGCGGCCAAGACTCACCTGCCAGTGCTTGGCGTACCGGTGCAGTCCTCGATGCTCTCGGGCGTGGACTCGCTGTTGTCCATCGTGCAGATGCCCGCCGGTATTCCGGTGGCCACCCTGGCGATCGGCAAGGCCGGCGCGATTAACGCCGCGCTGCTGTCTGCCAGCATCCTCGGCGCCAAGCACCCGCAGTTCCACGCGGTGCTGAAGAAATTCCGTGCTGAACAGACAGACAGCGTCCTGGACAATCCAGACCCACGCATTGCCTGAGGGTGTTGATTGATGAAAATCGGTGTAATCGGTGGCGGCCAACTGGGCCGCATGCTGGCCCTGGCGGGTACGCCGCTGGGAATGAACTTCGCTTTCCTGGACCCGGCGCCGGACGCCTGCGCGGCTGCGCTGGGTGAACACCTGCGGGCTGACTACAGCGACCCGGACCACCTGCGCCAACTGGCCGATGAAGTCGACCTGGTGACCTTCGAGTTTGAAAGCGTCCCGGCTGAAACCGTGGCCTTCCTGTCGCAGTTCGTACCCGTGTACCCGAGTGCCGACGCGTTGCGCATCGCGCGTGACCGCTGGTTCGAAAAGAGCATGTTCAAGGACCTGGGTATCCCGACGCCGGCCTTTGCCGACATCCAGTCCCAGGCCGACCTGGACGCAGCAGTCGCCTCCATCGGCCTGCCGGCCGTGCTGAAGACCCGCACCCTGGGTTACGACGGCAAGGGCCAGAAAGTCCTGCGCACCGCTGCCGATGTGGTAGGCACTTTCGCCGAGTTGGGCAGCGTCGCCTGCCTGCTCGAAGGCTTCGTGCCGTTCACCGGCGAAGTCTCGCTGATCGCCGTGCGTGCCCGTGATGGCGAAACCCGCTTCTACCCACTGGTACACAACACCCACGACAGCGGCATCCTCAAGCTGTCCGTGGCCAGCACCGATCACCCGTTGCAAGCCCTGGCCGAAGACTATTCGAGCCGTGTGCTCAAGCAACTGGATTACGTCGGCGTGATGGCGTTCGAGTTCTTTGAAGTGGACGGTGGCCTGAAGGCCAACGAAATTGCGCCGCGCGTACACAACTCCGGGCACTGGACCACCGAAGGCGCCGAGTGCAGCCAGTTCGAAAACCACCTGCGGGCGGTGGCGGGATTGCCATTGGGCTCCACGGCCAAGGTCGGCGAGAGCGCCATGCTCAACTTCATCGGCGTGGTGCCGCCGGTGGAAAAAGTCATCGCCATCGATGACTGCCATCTGCATCACTACGGCAAGGCCTTCAAGGTCGGGCGCAAGGTCGGCCACGCCAACCTGCGCTGCAAGGACCGCGCAACCCTTGAAGCGCAAATCCTCAAGGTCGAAGCGCTGATCGCCGAGCAATAACCCAAGGCCGGGCGGGAACCATTGGTACCCGCCACCCTCTGATTGCAGGAAGCCAAAGTCTGACTAGGCTTTGACTGAGTTCACTTCAATCAGAGGGAAATGCCATGGGTATCATTGGAACCATCTTTATCGGTTTGATCGTCGGCCTGCTGGCGCGTTTCCTGAAACCAGGCGACGACAGCATGGGCTGGATCATGACCATCCTGCTGGGTATCGCCGGTTCGCTGGTTGCAACCTATGGTGGCCAGGCACTGGGCATCTATCAGGCTGGCCAAGGTGCAGGCTTCATCGGTGCGCTGGTGGGTGCCGTGGTGCTGCTGGTGATCTACGGTCTGCTGAAAAAGAAGTAATTTAGCGACCAAGCCCTCTGCGCTGCGCAGGCGCAGGGGGCTAGAATGCCGGCACTGTAATCCTTGCCGAGCCTCTCCATGCGCCGTCTTCTGTTGACTCTCCTTTTGCTGGGCTCAGGCCTGGTGCACGCTGGCGAACTGCCGGAAACCGACTGGCTGGAACTGATGCCCAAGTCGGACCAGAAAGCCCTCGAAGAAATGCCGGAAATCGACCACAACTCCCCGGAAGCCCAAGGCACCTTTACCGTGAAGGGCGGCCTGAAGCAGAGCAAGGGTTTGCCGGCGGTGATGTATTCCACCAAGACCGTGGCCGCCATGAACGGCAAGAACATCCGCATCGGCGGCTACCCGGTGCCGCTCGAAACCGACGCCAAGGGCCGCAGTACGCTGTTCTTCCTGGTGCCTTACCCGGGCGCCTGCATCCACGTGCCGCCGCCACCGCCCAACCAGTTGGTGCTGGTGCGTTACCCCAAGGGTTTGAAGCTGGACGATATCTACACGCCACTGTGGGTGACGGGCACGCTGAAGGTGGAAAAGGTCAACAATGACCTGGCCGACGCGGCCTATGCGCTGGATGCGGGGAAAGTGCGGGCGGTCAAGGAATCGGACTTGTAAGCCGCGACACGATTCAAAATGTGGGAGCTGGCTTGCCTGCGGTGAGGGCCTGACAGTCGACATCTCTGTTGGCTGACACTGCGCAATCGCAGGCAAGCCAGCTCCCACATTGGAATCGGTTTACAGGGCAATACCGGCGATGCTCACGCCCAAGGTATGGCTTTCACCTGGCGCCAGTGTCACCACATCGTCCAGCACGTTCGCCGTCTCGATGCATAACATGCCTTGCCAGCCGTCGTCGGCCATGTCGCTGAAGGCCTTGGCGCGCTCGGTCCAGGGGTTCCAGATCACCGTCGAGCGCGAGCCTGTGCTGGTGAGCTGAACGCGGCGCTGCCAGTCTTTATCGACGATGTGCAGTTGGGCTGGCGTGTTTGGATAGATGCGGTCGGTCTCGGCGGTAAAGTGCAGCAGCCCCGATTGTTGCTTGTGGCTCCAACCTTCGGCGGTATCGATATAGGCCAGGCCGTCCAGACCTTCGACTTGCACGTTGCGCACATCGCTGACTGCAAAGTAGCTGTGCAGTGCCTGGCTGAGGCTGACGGTCTCGGTGCCACGGTTGTGGCTGGTCAGGCGGATGTGCAGTTGATCATCCAGCAGGAGGCTCATCTTCAGGTCAACCTGATGCGGCCAGCCCGGGAAACCACCTTCAGGCACCGGCAGTTCCAGCTCAACCCGCACTGCCGTGCCTTCAGCCTCAACGCCAACCAGCGTCCAGTTCGCCGTTCGCACGAAACCGTGGGCGCCCGCCGGCTCGTCGCCCTGGTACATGGCTTTCACGCTGTGCGGGTTGCGGTCGAACACGCCAAACCACGGCCAGCACACCGGCACGCCGGTACGAATGCCTTTGCCTTTCTTGAACACCACGTGGTCGTTAGGCCAGATCAGCGGCTTCTCGCCCGTGCGCTGGTAACTGACGATGTGCGCGCCTTGCTGGGCTACCACCAATTCGGCGCCGTTGTGGCGGATGCGCCAAGCGTTCAGCTCATCCAGTTTTACGGTTTCAACGTTGGGTGTAGACATAGGCGCGCGCTCTCAATGGCAGACAATGGGGCAATGGACCGTCAAAACATCGAGATGTTTAACGCGCCCGCGACGGAACCGACCGGGTGCGACCGCTGCCGTCGATGGCAACGAACACAAACACCGCCTCGGTCACCTTGCGCCATTCGCTGGAGAGCGGGTCATCGCTCCACACTTCGACCATCATCTGGATCGAACTGCGGCCGATTTCCAGGGCCTGGGTATAGAAGGACAACTGCGCGCCGACTGCCACCGGTACCAGGAACGCCATGCGATCAATCGCCACGGTCGCCACACGGCCACCGGCAACCTTGCTCGCCATGGCCGTGCCGGCCAGGTCCATCTGCGCGACCAGCCAGCCGCCGAAGATGTCGCCGAAACCGTTGGTTTCACGCGGCAGTGCGGTGATTTGCAGGGCGAGATCGCCTTGCGGGATAGGATCTTCTTGTTCGAGTTCGATCATGCCGGTGCCTCTGACCCGTGACGCTTCATGGGTATTTCAAGTGGATAGCCGTCTTCTGGAAAAACGTTTCAGCACCAACATACACCGCTCGATGCGTTTCTCGTAAGGCGTACTAAAGGGAAACTCTGCCAAATCGGCTGGCGGGCGGCCAACGGCGTTTTGGCACAGCAGCCCCTCAAGGATGCGGGTCTGGCGCTTGCAAGGGCCGAGTATATCGAGCCGTCGGCGCCGCGACGACCTCCCGACGCTCATTTGGTCGGTAAATAGACGCTGTATCGCGGCTTTTTCCGGCAACTGTGCTCCTGCTCAAGTTAATTGCACGTCTGCTACGGGAATATTTCGCTGAACTGAACTGTTAACTGCCCAACGCTGTGCTTTTTCAAGCGATTTGCTATCTTGCCAAGCCTGCCGCAAGTCCCGGGCTTGCCGTCCTGACTACTATAAGAGAAGCCTTGCCATGTCCTCCGTGCCCGCAAGCAGTGCGCAACCTTCGCGCCCGCTGACCCGCAACGACTACAAAACCCTGTCGCTGTCTGCCTTGGGCGGTGCGCTGGAGTTCTACGACTTCATCATTTTCGTATTTTTTGCCACGGTGGTCGGGAAGCTGTTCTTCCCCGCGGACATGCCCGAATGGCTGCGCATGATGCAGACCTTCGGCATCTTCGCCGCCGGCTACCTGGCGCGGCCGCTGGGCGGGATCATCATGGCGCACTTCGGCGACCTGCTGGGGCGCAAGAAGATGTTCACCCTGAGCATCTTCATGATGGCCGTGCCTACCTTGATCATGGGCCTGCTGCCGACCTACGCGCAGATCGGCCTGTGGGCACCGATCCTGTTGCTGCTGATGCGCGTGATCCAGGGCGCGGCGATCGGCGGTGAAGTACCGGGCGCGTGGGTGTTCGTTTCCGAGCATGTGCCGCCGCGTCATATCGGTTATGCCTGCGGCACCCTCACCAGCGGCCTGACGGCCGGCATCCTGTTGGGTTCACTGGTGGCGACTGCCATCAACACCCTTTATAGCCCGGAGCAGGTGTCGGATTACGCCTGGCGCATCCCGTTCCTGCTGGGCGGCGTGTTTGGCCTGCTGTCGGTGTACCTGCGGCGCTGGCTGCACGAAACCCCGATCTTTGCCGAAATGCAGCAGCGCAAGACCCTGGCGGCTGAACTGCCACTGCGCGCCGTGTTGCGTGACCACCGTGGCGCCATCGTGCTGTCGATGCTGCTGACCTGGCTGCTCTCGGCCGGCATCGTCGTCGTCATCCTGATGACCCCGACGGTGTTGCAGACCGTCTACCACTTCAGCCCGACCGTTTCGCTGCAAGCCAACAGCCTGGCCATTGTCACCCTGAGCATCGGTTGCATCATCGCCGGTGCCCTGGCGGATCGCTTCGGTGCGGGCCGTGTGCTGATCGCGGGTTGCGCGCTGTTACTGGCGACTTCCTGGACGCTGTATCACAGCCTCGCCAGCCACCCTGAGTGGCTGTTCCCGCTGTACACCCTGACTGGCCTGTTTGTCGGCACAGTGGGCGTTGTGCCCTACGTGATGGTGAAAGCCTTCCCGCCAGTTGTGCGCTTCAGCGGCCTGTCGTTCTCCTACAACGTAGCGTATGCCGTGTTCGGCGGCCTGACGCCGCTGGTGGTGTCGCTGCTGATGAAGGAAAGCCCGATGGGCCCGGCATACTACGTGGCCGTGATCTGCACGATGGGGATGCTGGTGGGTGCTTACCTGTGGAAACGCGGCCGCTGACTGACAGATAACCTTGTGGCGAGGGAGCTTGCTCCCGTTGAACTGCGCAGCAGTTCCATTTTTGGGGCCGCTACGCGACCCAACGGGAGCAAGCTCCCTCGCCACAGATTTTGCCTTACAACGATTACAGATTGTTTCCACGAAATCGCTCCAACCTCCTCGCAAGCCCCGGATTTATTGATCTTTCCCCTTCCTGTCAGCTTTTTCATAAATGCTGGCCTTTCATCTAATTGTCATATTCCAGACATAGAGTGTTCACACGGCCTACCGATACTTGGCCCCGATCCAACTATCCCTATCTGCTAGGAGCAAGGCATGAAACTGAAACGTTTGATGGCGGCAATGACTTTTGTCGCTGCTGGCGTTGCGACCGCTAACGCGGTAGCCGCTGGTGTTGACCCGGCGATTCCGGCTTACGTGAAGACCACTGGTGTGTCGGGCAACCTGTCCAGCGTTGGTTCCGATACCTTGGCAAACCTGATGACCCTGTGGGCTGAGGGTTACAAAAAGGAATACCCGAACGTCAACATCCAGATTCAGGCCGCCGGCTCCGCCACCGCACCTCCTGCGCTGACTGAAGGCACCTCCAACCTGGGCCCGATGAGCCGCAAGATGAAGGACACCGAACTCGCTGCCTTCGAGCAGAAGTACGGCTACAAGCCAACCGCTATCCCGGTTGCCGTGGATGCCCTGGCCGTGTTCGTGCACAAGGACAACCCGATCCAGCACCTGACCATGGAGCAAGTCGACGCGATCTTCTCCTCGACGCGTCTGTGCGGCGCCAAGGCTGACGTCAAGACCTGGGGCGACCTGGGCGTGACCGGCGACCTGGCCAACAAGCCAGTGCAACTGTTCGGTCGTAACTCGGTATCCGGCACCTACGGCTACTTCAAGGAAGAAGCCCTGTGCAAAGGCGACTACAAACCTAACGTGAACGAACAACCTGGTTCGGCGTCGGTTGTGCAGTCCATCAGCTCCTCGCTGAACGGCATCGGTTACTCGGGCATCGGTTACAAAACCGCCAGCGTGAAAACCGTGGCCCTGGCCAAGAAAGGCAGCACTGACTTCATCGAAGACAGCGAAGAAAACGCCCTGAACGGTAAATACCCGCTGTCGCGCTTCCTCTACGTTTACGTCAACAAAGCGCCGAACAAGCCTCTGGCCCCGCTGGAAGCCGAGTTCGTGAAGCTGGTTCTGTCCAAACAGGGCCAGGAAGTGGTAGTGAAAGACGGCTACATCCCGCTGCCAGCCAAAGTTGCCGCCAAGGCACTGGCTGACCTGGGCCTGAAAGAAGGCAACTAAGCCTGTAATACCCTGTGTAGGGGCAGGCTTTTAAGTGGGAGCGGGCTTGCCCGCGATGCTGGCGACGCGGTTCAAGGTTGAAATCGTGTTGATGCCATCGCGGGCAAGCCCGCTCCCACACAAGCCCGGCCTACACCATCAATTTTTTAATCCGCTGCCAGCCCTGCTACGCGGCGGATTTCTTGCGTCACTGCATTGTCATCTTTCTGTCATACAGGACCGCTAGGGTGTGCGCATGAATGATCTGGCCAATTCCACCATGACGACGACTTCTCCCCCCAAGCGCATTGATTTCAATACGCCTGAGCTGCAACGCAAGCGCCGCATTCGCGCGCTAAAGGATCGCCTAACCCGCTGGTACGTGCTGATCGGCGGCCTTGCCGTCCTGGGCGCGATCACGTTGATCTTCTTTTTTCTTGCCTACGTGGTCGCGCCGTTGTTCCACGGCGCCAACCTGACCAAGGAAGACGCCCTGACGCCGGCCTGGCTGCAGGACGCCGGCAAGCCGCTGATGATCTCCATGGAAGAACAGAACCAGGTCGCCATGCGCGTTTCCGACAAGGGCCAGGCACTGTTCTTCAGCGTTGACACGGGTGCCGAGCTCAAGCGCGTTGACCTGCCATTGCCGGCGGGTGTCACGGTCGCCTCCATCGGTGAAGACCAGCCCGGCAGCCCGCTGGTGATCCTCGGCCTGTCCAACGGCCAGTCCCTGGTGTTCCGCCACACCTATAAAGTGTCGTACCCGGACGGCAAGAAGACCATCTCGCCCGCCATCGAATACCCTTACGGCGAAACGCCGATCGTGCTCGACGAACAAGGTCGCCCGCTTGAGCACGTGGCCTTGAACGCCACTGACTCGACGCTGGTAGTAGCCGGTTCCAGTGGGGCACACCTGAACGTGCTGTCGATCAGCCGTGAAGAAAACATGATGACCGAGGAAGTCACCACCGAGCAGAAGCGCATCGAGCTGCCGCAAATGACCGAGCCGGTGAAAGCCATCTTTGTTGATCCGCGCCAGCAGTGGCTGTACGTGATCAACGGCCGTGCCCAGGCCGACGTTTTCAGCCTGCGGGACAACAGCCTCAATGGCCGCTACAAACTATTGGAAGACGGCGTCGCACAAGTCACCGCCAGCACCCAACTGGTGGGCGGCATCTCGCTGATCATCGGTAACTCCAGCGGTGGCCTGGCGCAGTGGTTCATGGCCCGCGACCCGGACGGCGAGCAACGCCTGAAGCAGATCCGTACCTTCCAGATGGGCACCGCGCCTATCGTTGAAATCACCGCTGAAGAACGTCGCAAGGGCTTCACCGCCCTCGACGCCTCCGGCAAGTTCGGCGTGTTCCACAGCACGGCCCACCGCACCTTGCTGGTGGACCCGGTTGTCGAAGGCACCGGCGTGTTCGGCATGTCGCCACGGGCCAACCGGGTGATCGTCGAAGCCGGTGGCAAGCTGCAACCGCTGCTGCTGGACAACCCGCACCCGGAAGTGTCCTGGAGCGCGTTGTGGAGCAAGGTCTGGTACGAAAACTACGACGAGCCTAAATACGTCTGGCAATCGACCGCCGCCAACACCGACTTCGAACCCAAGATGAGCCTGGCGCCCCTGACCTTCGGTACCCTGAAGGCCGCGTTCTACGCCATGCTGCTGGCGGCGCCACTGGCGGTTGCCGCTGCGATCTACACCGCCTACTTCATGGCCCCGAGCCTGCGCCGCAAGGTCAAGCCGGTGATCGAATTGATGGAAGCAATGCCGACGGTGATCCTCGGTTTCTTCGCCGGCCTGTTCCTGGCGCCGTATGTCGAAGGGCATCTGCCGGGGATCTTCAGCCTGCTGATGCTGCTGCCGATTGGCATCCTGGTGGCCGGGTTCGTCTTCAGTCGCCTGCCTGAGTCGATCCGCCTGCGGGTTCCGGATGGCTGGGAAAGCGCGATCCTGATCCCGGTGATCCTGTTTGTGGGCTGGCTCTCGCTGTACATGAGCCCGTACCTGGAAACCTGGTTCTTCGGCGGCGACATGCGCATGTGGATCTCCCACGACCTGGGGATCACCTACGACCAGCGCAACGCCCTGGTCGTGGGCCTGGCCATGGGTTTTGCGGTGATCCCGAACATCTATTCCATCGCCGAAGACGCCGTGTTCAGCGTGCCGCGCGGCCTCACCCTGGGCTCCCTGGCCCTGGGCGCCACGCCGTGGCAGACCATGACGCGCGTCGTCATCCTAACCGCCAGCCCGGGCATTTTCTCGGCGCTGATGATCGGCATGGGTCGCGCGGTCGGTGAGACGATGATCGTGCTGATGGCCACCGGCAACACCCCGGTGATGGAGATGAACCTGTTTGAAGGCCTGCGCACCCTGGCGGCCAACGTCGCGGTGGAAATGCCCGAGTCGGAAGTCGGCGGCAGCCACTACCGCGTGCTGTTCCTCTCGGCGCTGGTGCTGCTGCTGTTCACCTTCATCATGAACACCCTCGCCGAGCTGATTCGTCAGCGTCTGCGCAAGAAATACTCGTCGCTTTAAGAAAGGTAGAAGTCTGTGAAACAGAACTCCCTGAATGGATGGTTCAAGAGCGGCGCCCCGGGCGTCTGGATCAGCGGTGGCGCGGTGTCCATCGCGGTCATCATGACCATTGGTTTGCTGGCCGTGATTGCCGTGCGTGGCCTGGGCCACTTCTGGCCGGCCGACCTGATCCAGGCCAGCTACAACGTGCCGGGCCAGGAAAACCATATCGTCATCGGCGAAGTGGTGCAGAAAGAACAAGTGCCCCGCGAGCGCCTGAAAAGCGCTGGCTTGCCGGTGCCCGACCAAGGCCCGGAATTCATGACCCGCGAGCTGATCAAGGTCGGTAACCGTGACTTGAACGGCAACGACTTCACCTGGGTCGTCGGCGAGTGGCTGACCAACCAGACCAAGCCTGTCGAGTTGATGGCCATCGAGCGTCGTGAGTGGGGCAACTTCTATGGCACCCTGGTCAACGTCAAGCAGGACGGCAAGGTCATCGCTGAAGGCGAGGCCGCCTGGCCGGAACTGCAAGCCCGTGTCGACCGCGTCAACAAGCTCGCGGCCCAACTCAAGACCCTTGAGAAGTCCGACATCGGCGCGATCAACGCCGGCCTTGAACGCATCCGCCTGCACGGTCGCAAACTGGAGCTGGAAGGCAAGCTGGACGCCACCGCCCAGGCCGACATGGACAGCGGCCGCGCCGAACTGAATAACCGCTACAAGGACATTGAGGCCCGCCTGGCCGACCTGCACAGCCAGTTCAATCGCGACAGCCTCACCGCTCGTGATGCCAACGGCAAAGAGCTGGAAATCGGCATCGGCAAGGTGGTGCATGCCTACCAGCCGAACGCCATGGGTTACATGACCAAGGTCGGCTTCTACTTCAGCAAGGTATGGGAGTTCCTCAGCGACGACCCACGGGAAGCCAACACCGAAGGCGGGATTTTCCCGGCGATCTTCGGCACCGTGATGATGACCCTGATCATGGCGATGATCGTGACCCCGTTCGGCGTGCTGGCGGCGGTGTACCTGCGTGAGTACGCCAAGCAGAACACCCTGACCCGCATCATCCGTATCGCGGTGAACAACCTGGCCGGTGTTCCTGCCATTGTTTACGGCGTGTTTGGTCTGGGCTTCTTCGTCTACGTACTGGGCGGCTCGCTCGACCGGCTGTTTTTTGCTGAAGCCCTGCCGGCGCCGACCTTCGGTACCCCGGGCCTGCTCTGGGCGTCCCTGACCCTGGCGCTGCTGGCCGTGCCGGTGGTGATCGTGGCCACCGAAGAAGGCCTGGCGCGGATTCCTCGTACCGTGCGTGAAGGTTCTTTGGCACTGGGCGCGACCAAGGCGGAAACGCTGTGGAAGATCGTGCTGCCGATGGCCAGCCCGGCGATGATGACCGGCATGATCCTCGCCGTGGCCCGCGCCGCCGGTGAAGTGGCGCCGCTGATGCTGGTGGGTGTGGTGAAACTGGCGCCGTCGCTGCCGGTGGACGGCAACTACCCGTACCTGCACCTGGACCAGAAGATCATGCACCTGGGCTTCCATATTTATGACGTCGGCTTCCAGAGCCCCAACGTCGAGGCCGCGCGGCCGCTGGTGTACGCAACCGCCTTGCTGCTGGTGCTGGTGATCGCCACGCTCAACTTGTCGGCGGTGTGGATTCGTAACCACCTGCGCGAAAAATACAAAGCACTGGACAGTTAAGCGGGCACCTGTGGGAGCTGGCTTGCCTGCGATGCAGGCGACTCGGTTGAACAGGTACAGCGCGGTGATGCCATCGCAGGCAAGCCAGCTCCCACAGGGTTGGCGCTAGACACAGATTTTGAGTAAGCCGCCCCGGGCGGTTCAATGAAACGAATTGGTAGCACAGGGAGCATCCCATGCAACATGAAACCCATTCCCACGGCATCAACATGTCAGCCTTGGGTCGCGACAAGCAGAGCCTGAGCCTGGCCCAGGAAACCGTGGCCATCGAAGTCCCGGGCCTGAGCCTGTACTACGGCGACAAGCAGGCGCTGTTCGACGTCAGCATGAACATCCCCAAGCAGCGCGTGACGGCCTTCATCGGCCCGTCCGGCTGCGGCAAGTCGACCTTGCTGCGCACCTTCAACCGGATGAACGACCTGGTGGACGGCTGCCGCGTCGAGGGCGCGATCAACCTGTACGGCACCAACATCTACCGCAAGGGCGAAGACGTTGCCGAGCTGCGACGCCGGGTCGGCATGGTGTTCCAGAAGCCCAACCCGTTCCCCAAGACCATCTACGAAAACGTGGTCTACGGCCTGCGCATCCAGGGCATCAACAAAAAACGCATCCTCGATGAAGCCGTTGAATGGGCGTTGAAAGGCGCGGCCCTGTGGGATGAGGTCAAGGACCGTCTGCACGAGTCGGCCTTGGGTTTGTCCGGCGGCCAGCAGCAACGCCTGGTGATCGCCCGCACCATCGCCGTAGAGCCGGAAGTGCTGCTGCTCGATGAACCGTGCTCGGCACTCGACCCGATTTCCACGCTGAAAGTCGAAGAGCTGATCTACGAACTCAAATCCAAGTTCACCATCGTGATCGTGACCCACAACATGCAACAGGCGGCGCGGGTTTCCGACTACACCGCGTTCATGTACATGGGCAAGCTGGTGGAATTTGGCGACACCGATACCCTGTTCACCAACCCGGCGAAGAAGCAGACCGAAGACTACATCACCGGTCGTTATGGCTAGCAGGTGCTGAGTTGCTCCCTGAATTGATGCTGCGGTCGACCGCACCTTACTGGACGTTCCAAGGACGCCAACATGATTAGCAAAGAAAGCCTTACCCATCATATCTCCGCGCAGTTCAACGCCGAGCTTGAGGAAGTGCGCAGCCACCTCCTGGCCATGGGCGGGCTGGTGGAGAAGCAAGTCAACGATGCGGTCACCGCGCTGATCGAGGCCGACTCGGGCCTGGCCCAGCAAGTGCGCGAGATCGATGACCAGATCAACCAGATGGAACGCAACATCGACGAAGAATGCCTGCGCATCCTGGCCCGTCGTCAGCCGGCAGCCTCAGACCTGCGGTTGATCATCAGCATCTCCAAGTCGGTGATTGACCTTGAGCGCATCGGCGACGAAGCCACCAAGATCGCCCGCCGCGCCATCCAGTTGTGCGAAGAAGGCGAAGCGCCGCGTGGCTACGTCGAAGTGCGCCACATCGGCGATCAGGTGCGCAACATGGTCCGCGATGCCCTCGACGCGTTTGCCCGCTTTGACGCCGAACTGGCGTTGTCGGTGGCCCAGTACGACAAGATCATCGACCGTGAATACAAGACCGCCCTGCGTGAACTGGCGACCTACATGATGGAAGACCCGCGCTCTATCTCGCGGGTGTTGAGCATCATCTGGGTGCTGCGTTCGCTGGAGCGCATCGGCGACCACGCGCGCAATATCTCGGAACTGGTGATCTACCTGGTGCGCGGTACCGACGTGCGGCACATGGGCCTCAAACGCATGAAAGCCGAAGTTGAAGGCACAGCCGATCAAATCCCTAATGTTCCGGGCGTTCCTGACGATAAGTAAGATTGCCCGAGAAATAAACGCCCGGCCTTTGGCCGGGCGTTTTCGTTTGTGGTGTTGGAATTTTTGGCAAAATGCCATCAGCGAAGCGTTATGCTTGCCGGGGTTTTTATAGGATGAAGGGTCGATGAGCAAAGTCAGTGTATTGGTGGTGGATGACGCCTCGTTTATTCGCGACCTGGTGAAGAAGTGCCTGCGCAACTACTTCCCGGGGATCAAGATCGAAGATGCGGTGAACGGCAAAAAGGCCCAGGCCATCCTGATGCGCGAAACCTTCGATATGGTGCTGTGTGACTGGGAAATGCCGGAAATGTCCGGCCTGGAACTGTTGACCTGGTGCCGCGAGCAGCCTCATCTCAAAGCCATGCCGTTTGTCATGGTGACCAGCCGTGGTGACAAGGAAAACGTGGTGCAGGCGATCCAGGCCGGGGTTTCCGGCTACGTCAGCAAGCCGTTCACCAACGAGCAGTTATTGAATAAGGTCAAGCAGGCGCTGAACAAGATCGGCCGCCTCGACGCACTGATCGCCAGCGCGCCGACCAAGATGAACTCGGCATTCGGCAATGATTCCCTCAGCGCCCTGACAGGTGGCAAGCCTGAAGCGGTCAAGCCGGCCCCGGTGGCCACGCCGAGCAAGGGCTTGCTCAACAGCCCCCCGGTGCTGGCCCCTGCACCGTCGCCGGCGGGTGGCCGTGGCCAGGGCCAACTGCGTTTGTCCAGCGGCACCCAGCAATGTGTGATCAAGGCGTTGAGCATCAAGGAGGCGCTGCTGGTGGTGCGTCGCGGCGAAGTCCTGCCTCAGGTACTGGAAAGCGCCGTGCTCGACCTTGAGCAGGGCGACAACGCCGAGATCGCGCGTTTGAACGGCTACCTGCATGCCGTCGTGGCCTACGAACCCAAGCCTGACAGTGATTGGCTGCAACTGACCTTCCGGTTTATCGACCAGGATGCACAGAAGCTTGATTACATCTCGCGGCTGATCGCCCGCGGGACCGCACAGAAGCATTTTGTGCCGGGTGCGTGACCGGTAGCCAGCCAAGGTTAACGCTTTACCTGTGGCAAGGGAGCTTGCTCCCGTTGGCTGCACAGCCCCGAACACTTTGGCGCGGTCTGTTCTGCAGAACTGCAGTGACTTTATCAGGGACGCTTCGCGCCCCAACGGGAGCAAGCTCCCTCGCCACATAACCAGCCGATGCAGGCGTTGCCCAATTTTGCATTGGGCACGCGGTAAGGCTTAATCCAGCAGCAGCACCTTGGCCAACACGATCTTCGGCCCTTTCATCTTCTTGATGATGATCCGCAGGCCTTCGACTTCCAGCACTTCTTCCTCTTCCGGCACCCGCTTGAGGGTGTCGTAGATCAGCCCGGCGAGGGTTTCGGCTTCGATGTGGTCCAGGTCGACGCCCAGCAGACGCTCCACCTTGAACAGCGGCGTGTCACCACGCACCAGCAGCTTGCCCGGCTGGTACGCGAGGATGCCGCGCTCGGCCTTGCGGTGTTCGTCCTGGATGTCGCCCACCAGCACTTCCAGCACGTCTTCCATGGTCAGGTAGCCGATGATCTTGCCGTCGGCTTCTTCCACCAGGGCGAAGTGCGCGCCGCCCTTGCGGAACTGCTCGAGCAACTGCGACAGCGGCATATGGCGAGATACGCGCTCCAGCGGGCGGGTCAGTTCGGCCAGGTTGAACGACTCGGGGATGTGGTCCAGGGCCGCCAGTTCCAGCAGCAGGTCCTTGATGTGCAGCAGGCCGACAAACTCGTTGCGTACCGCGTCGTACACCGGGTAGCGGCTGAACTTGTGGCGGCGGAACAGCGCCAGGATTTCCTTGAGCGGGGCGTTGAAGTCCAGGGTCACCAGGTCTTCGCGGGAGTTGGCCCAGTCGACCACTTCCAGTTCGCCCATTTCCACGGCGGAGGCCAATACACGCATGCCTTGGTCGCTCGGGTCCTGGCCACGGCTGGAGTGCAGGATCAGTTTGAGTTCTTCACGGCTGTAATGGTGCTCGTGGTGCGGGCCAGGCTCGCCCTGGCCGGCGATGCGCAAGATCGCGTTGGCACTGGCGTTGAGCAGGTAGATCGCCGGGTACATGGCCCAGTAGAACAGGTACAGCGGCACGGCGGTCCACAGCGACAGCAGCTCGGGCTTGCGAATCGCCCAGGACTTGGGCGCCAGTTCACCGACCACGATGTGCAGGTACGAGATCACGAAGAAGGCGGCAAAGAACGACACGCCCTTGATCACTTCCGGCGACTGCACGCCGATCGCGCCCAGCAATGGTTCGAGGATGTGCGCAAAGGCCGGCTCACCGACCCAGCCCAGGCCCAGGGAGGCGAGAGTGATACCCAACTGGCAGGCCGACAGGTACGCGTCGAGCTGGCTGTGTACGGTGCGCAGGATCTGCCCGCGCCAACCGTTTTTATGGGCGATGGCCTCGACCCGGGTCGAGCGCAATTTGACCATGGCAAATTCCGCCGCAACGAAAAAGCCGTTGAGCAGTACCAGTATCAGTGCAAAAAGAATCATGCCGAAGTCGGCGAAGAGTGTCGCGAGGGTGATGCCAGGGGAAGGGTCCATGATTGGGTTTTGCGGGTTCCGTCTAATCAAAAAGGGTGAGCAGGTGGGCCTGAAAGGCAGGCACAAGTCAGCCAATGTAGCGGCTGACGGGGCGCTTGCCTAGTGGCGGCTGCCGGGTGGAGGGTCACTCGTCCTGATGAATGACCCGTGAACGCGTCACCTGGGCCGGCGGAAAATGGCAGGTGAAGGTGCTGCCATGGCCCAGCACGCTGCTGATTTCCAGCCGTGCGCGATGGCGCAGCAGCACATGCTTGACGATGGCCAGGCCCAGCCCGGTGCCGCCGGTGTTGGAGTTGCGGCTGGAGTCGACGCGGTAGAAACGCTCGGTGAGGCGCGGCAAGTGCTTGGCGTCGATGCCCATGCCGGAGTCCTGCACGCTGAGGTGTGCGCCCTGGTCATCGGCCCACCAGCGGATCCGGATGTTGCCCTTGTCCTGGGTGTATTTGACGGCGTTGAACACCAGGTTGGAAAAGGCGCTGCGCAACTCGCCCTCGCTGCCCTTGAGCAGGATCGAGGGGTCGGCTTCCAGGGTGATTTGCTGTTCACGCTGCCCGGACAGGGCCTGCGCGTCGCTCTTGATGGTCTGCAACAGGCTTTCCACCGGGACCGGGTGGTTGTCCGAGGGGTAGTCAGTGGCTTCCAGCTTGGCCAGCAACAGCAGGTCGTTGAGCAGGGTTTGCATGCGTGCGCCTTGCTGCTGCATCTGCTGCAGGGCACGGCTCCAGCGCGGGTTCACGTCGTCGACGTTATCGAGTAGTGTCTCCAGGTAGCCGCAGATCACTGTCAGCGGCGTGCGCAGTTCATGGGAGACGTTGGCAACGAAATCCTTGCGCATCTGTTCCAACTGATGGATGCGCGTGACATCACGCACCAGCATCAGATGTTCGTTATTGCCGTAGCGCGTCAGGTACAGCTGGATACGCACGCGGTCGTTGGTCGGCGAGGGGATCTCCAGCGCTTCTTCGTAATTGTCCTGCTCGAAGTACTCCTTGAAGCGCGGGTGGCGCACCAGGTTGGTCACCGGCTGGCCGCTGTCCTGGGGCGTCTTGAGACCCAGAAGGGTTTCTGCGGCGCGGTTCCACCATTCCAGGTTGCCGTCGCTGTCGAGCATGATCACTGCATCTTTGAGCGCAGCCGTAGACTCCTGCACCCGATCGATCACCGCCTGCAGGCGCCCGCGTACACGTTGGTCGCGGCGTTGCAGGTGGTAGATGCTGTCGAACACCTCGCCCCACAGGCCATAGCCGTCGGGCGGTGCTTCATCGGATTTGTGCTGGCGCAGCCACTCGTGCAGACGCAGCAATTGCTTGAGGGTCCAGCCAAGGTAGATACCGACGCCGACGGCCAGGCTCCAGCCGTAATAGCCGCTGACCAGGCCCACCAGCAGGCAGCCGGTGATCAACAGGAGCATGTGGCGGATCAGGGTGCCATGCCAGTTTTGATTCACTTAAACACGCGTCCTTTCAGCTGTCTGGGCAGTTCGGTGTGGTTCAGCCTTTGGTTGAAAACCGGTAGCCGGTGCCGCGCACGGTTTGTACCAGATTCTCGTAGGCGTCGCCCAAGGCTTTGCGCAGGCGGCGGATATGCACGTCGACGGTGCGTTCCTCCACATACACGTTGCCGCCCCATACCTGGTCCAGCAGTTGGCCGCGGGTGTAGGCACGCTCCTGGTGGGTCATGAAAAATTGCAGCAGGCGGTATTCGGTCGGGCCCATCTCGGCGGGTTTGCCGTCGATGGTCACACGGTGGCTGATCGGGTCCAGGATCAGGCCGTCGACTTCGATCGGTGCTTCGCCATCGGTCGGGCCGGCACGGCGCAATACGGCCTTCAGGCGGGCGACCAGTTCCCGTGGGGAAAAGGGCTTGGTGATGTAGTCATCAGCGCCGACTTCCAGGCCCTGGATCTTGTTGTCCTCTTCGCCCTTGGCGGTGAGCATGATGATCGGGATGTCCCCGGTCAGCTCGTCACGCTTAAGGCGCCGGGCCAACTCGATGCCGGAGGTGCCGGGCAGCATCCAGTCCAGCAGGATCAGGTCCGGCTTGCGGTCGACGATAATGGCATGGGCCTGCTGGGAGTTCTCCGCCTCCAGGCAGTCATAGCCGGCCATTTCCAACGCAACGGCGATCATCTCGCGAATGGGCGCTTCGTCGTCAACGATCAGAATGCTCCTGCCAACCATGCTAAATCCTCTTGTCATTTAACTGTCTTGCGCCGCATTAGATAACGGAATTATTGCAGTCGTGTGACAGTAATTTAGTCGCTTGGGCAATCGTCGCCTCTCTGGACTACGCTTTGGGTCCGAATCCTGACAACCACAAAAGGAAGGTTCCCATGACGCACAGTACTTTTTCCTGGAAAACCCTGCTGGTAACGGCCGCGTTAACGCTGCCGACACTGGCCTTTGCGGCAGACCCGGCAATGACCAAGGATGGGATGTTGGTGGACCACAAAGGCATGACCCTCTACACCTTTGCCAAGGATGCCGATGGCAAGTCCATGTGCAACGACAAGTGCGCCACCAACTGGCCGCCGCTGATGGCTGAGTCCACCGACAAGCCCATGGGCAAGTGGACCGTCATCACCCGTGACGACCAGAAAAGCCAATGGGCCTACAGCGGCAAGCCGCTCTACACTTTTGTCATGGACAAGAAGGCCGGTGACATGACCGGCGAAGGCAAAATGGACGGCGCCTGGAAGGTCGCCAAGCCCTGACTGAATGCGCGGAATGGTGAGAGGCGTGGCCTCTCACCGAAACCCGTAGTCGGCCACGATGCCGACAAAAATCGCCAAGCCGGCCCAGTGGTTGTGCAAAAACGCCTTGAAGCATTTGAGCCGGTCCTTGTCCCGGGTGTACCAGAACTCCCAGGCAAAACACCCGGCAGCCGCCAGCAAACCCAGGTGGAACCAGCCGCCCAGCTCAAAACGCATCCCCGCCAGCCACAGGCAAACCAGTGCCAGGCCCTGCAACGTCAGGATGATCACCCGGTCGGCATCGCCAAACAAAATGGCGGTGGATTTGACCCCGATTTTCAGGTCATCGTCGCGATCGGTCATGGCGTAATACGTGTCGTAACCCACCGTCCACAACAGGTTGGCGATGTACAGCAGCCATGCCGCCGCTGGCAGGCTGCCGGTCTCGGCGGTGAACGCCATCGGCATGCCCCAGGAAAACGCCGCTCCCAATACTACTTGCGGGTAATAGGTGTAGCGCTTCATGAACGGGTAGCTGGCGGCCAGCGCGAGGCCGCCCAGAGACAGCCAGATCGTCATGGAATTGGTCAGCAGCACCAGCAGGAAACTGATGAACATCAGCACCGCGAAGAACGCCAGCGCCTCTTTCGAGCTGATCTTGCCGCTCACCAGCGGGCGCTGTTCGGTGCGTTTCACGTGGCCGTCGACCTTGCGGTCGGCCCAGTCATTGATCACACAACCGCCAGCACGGGTGAGTGCCACGCCGAGCACAAAAATCACGATGTTGAGCAGCGAGGGCGAACCCTTGCCGGCAATCCACAGCGCCCACAGCGTGGGCCACAGCAGCAGATAAATACCGATGGGCTTGTCCATCCGGGTGAGCTGGATGAAGTCCCAGGCCCTGGGGTTCAGGTGATTGAGGGATTTGAGCAGGCGCTGGTACATCAGCAATTCTCCGGGTGGTCATGCACGGCTTGCCACAAGGTCGGCAGGAAGATTTCGGCCACCAGCACGCTCAACGGCCCGCGATCAAAGCGCGAGCGGCGCGCCCACAGGTTATCGGCCTGGTCTGCCGTGGGCAGCCATTCCCGAGGGTAGCGGCACACCTCGATGGCTTGGCGCGTGAAGGCGTGGTCACAAAACAGCAGCTCCCCCAGCGACCGGCTACCCAACTCATCCATGTGCAAACCGTCACCCTGCAAGGCGCTGCGGGCCGCCACGCTGCGGGCGAATACCCACGGCTGGCCATGGCCACGCAAATACACCTCGCGCACCCAGCCGATGCTGGCGACAGGCAGGTCGAGGGTGGCGCATTCGTCGTCTCGCAGCGCCTGCCAGCCTTCGAACAGCGGCGTCACGCTGAAACCGTCAGCCGACAGGCGCGTGAGGCGCCGGGTCAGCGATCCTTCGTCGAACAGCCAGTTGAGTGTCAGCGGCGCGGGCAGTGGGCTCAGAAGGCTCTGGGTCAGCCATCGGCAAGCATCGGGAAGGGCGTTTGAATGCGGCACGGAGGGTCATTATTGGCAGTTAATGAGGCGGCGAGCTTACCATGGTGCCCTGGTCTTTTGCCGGGGCGCGCCAGGCCCATGCGTCGATCATGCTTGCATCTGCGCGTGCCGATCAGTACAAAACGCCCTGAGCCGCACGGCAAGGTTGCATCTATCGACCGTCGGCCAACACGCCTGGACCCTGAGGAAGCGAGTAATGAAGAAGTGGCAATGTGTTGTCTGTGGCCTGATCTACGACGAGAAAGACGGATGGCCGGATGACGGCATCGCGCCGGGCACCCTGTGGCAGGACGTTCCCGAAGACTGGCTGTGCCCGGATTGCGGCGTGGGCAAAATGGATTTCGAAATGATCGAAATCGGCTGATTCAAGAAGCAACTCAAGAACCGTACTACAAGGAGAAAGGAATGAACGCACCTGTCGTGATCGTCGGCACGGGTTTGGCCGGTTACAACCTGGCTCGGGAGTTTCGCAAGCTTGATAGCGACACCCCGCTGTTGCTGATCACCGCAGATGACGGGCGCTCCTACTCCAAGCCCATGCTCTCCACCGGCTTTGGCAAGAACAAGGAAGCCGACGGCCTGAGCATGGCTGAACCGGGCGCCATGGCCGAGCAATTGAAGGCCGAAGTGCGTACCCACACCCGCATCAGCGGCATCGACCCGGGCCACAAGCGCTTGTGGATCGGTGAGGAGGCGGTGGCCTACCGCGACCTGATCCTGGCCTGGGGCGCAGAAACCGTACGGGTGCCGGTACAAGGCGACGCTGCTGACCTGGTTTTCCCGATCAATGACCTTGAAGACTACGCACGCTTTCGTGCCGCGGCGGCCGGAAAACACCGGGTGCTGTTGCTCGGCGCCGGGCTGATCGGCTGCGAGTTCGCCAACGACCTGATCCTGGGCGGCTACGAGATCGACCTGGTGGCGCCATGTGAGCAAGTCATGCCGACCCTGCTGCACCCGGCGGCAGCGGCGGCGGTGCAAGCCGGGCTCGAAAGCCTGGGCGCTCGCTTCCATCTGGGCCCGGTGCTCAACCGCCTGCAACGCAACGCTGATGGCCTGGAAGCGCACTTGTCTGATGGCGAAGTGATCCAGTGCGACCTGGTGGTGTCTGCCATCGGCCTGCGCCCGCGTGTCGACCTGGCTGCGGCTGCCGGGTTGCAGATCAACCGTGGGATCATGGTCGATCGCCACCTCAAGACCTCCCACGCCAACATCTACGCGTTGGGTGACTGCGCCGAGGTCGATGGCCTGAACCTGCTGTACGTGATGCCCTTGATGAGCTGCGCCCGCGCCCTGGCCCAGACCTTGGCGGGCAACGCGACGGCGGTCAGCTATGGCCCGATGCCCGTCACGGTAAAAACCCCGATCTGCCCGCTGGTTGTTTCGCCCCCGCCACGGGGCGCCGAAGGCGTGTGGAGTGTCGAAGGGCAGGGCGCCGACATCAAGGCATTGTGCCGCGACGCCAGCGGCCGGCTGCTGGGTTACGCCCTGACGGGCACGGCTGTGATGGAAAAACTGGCCCTCAACAAAGAACTTCCGCCGTTGCTGGCGTAAATACCGGTCGTTCTGTCGGAATAAGCATCATCTTGACCGTAGAAAGGTCGCCGTGAGACTGGCGCAGGCCCCGAGGGCATGCCATCCTCACTCCCGTCTGCCGCAGAGTAGAGCCTGCGGCGCCTTGGGCGCTGCTCCGAAAGAGAGCAGCACGGACATAACAACAAAAAACCGTCAAAGAGGCTTCACTTATGCGTAAACCAGAACTCGCAGCCGCTATTGCTGAAAAAGCAGACCTGACCAAAGAGCAGGCCAACCGCGTACTCAACGCCGTACTCGAAGAAATCACCGGCGCGCTGCATCGCAAGGACAGCGTCACCCTGGTCGGCTTCGGCACCTTCCTGCAGCGCCATCGCGGCGCCCGCACCGGCAAAAACCCGCAAACTGGCGAGCCGGTAAAAATCAAGGCGAGCAACACCGTTGCGTTCAAGCCAGGCAAGTCGCTCAAAGACAGCGTCAATCCTTAAGAAACAAAAAACGCGCGACGCATAGAGCGAGCGCGGGATGAAAAAAAGGGCATGCCGACTGGGTCGGGTGCCCTTTTTTGTTGGGCGGCAGCCAGCGTCAGGTTGTCGCGATAAGTGCTAAAAAACCATCGATCTTCTCCCAATACGTCAGATCGGTGGCGTTCTGGGTACAAATCGTTAAACTGCTGCGGCCACCAATAAATACACTGAGGCCGTGTGCATGAAATTTCGTTTTCTTCTCTGGATGCTTGGCCTGTTGATGGGCAAAGCCAGCCGCACCAACCCTGCGTTCCAGCAGCAGTTGGGTGACAAGGACCTGGCGTTCCAACTGCAGACGCTCGACGGCAAGGTTGCCCGTCACTTCATCGTCAAAGACCAGCGCATCACCAGTCGTTCGGGTGTACATCCCGCACCTGCGTTTGCGATCGCCTTTAAAGACGCCGCCTACGGCTTCGCCACGATGCAGGCGAAGAACAAGCAACTGGCGTTCATGACGGGGATTCAGGACAAGTCGATCCAGATCAAGGGCAACCCGGCGCTGGTGATCTGGTTCCAGGGGTTGACCAAGTATTTGAAGCCGAAGAAAAAGCCGAAGGCTTAAGGCCGAGTTGAATTCATCGCAGGCAAGCCAGCTCCCACTTTTGACCGGGTTTCTACCGCTGGAACTCGGTCAAAAGTGGGAGCTGGCTTGCCTGCGATAGCGGTATCACAGGCGCCAGATTTATCCCTGGCTGAACTGCGACGCCAATTCGCGCAACAACGTTTCCGCATCCAGCACTTTAGCCACCACATCCTCCGCTTTGTCCCGGGTCAGGCCCAGGCGCTCAAGCAGTTCGTCCGGGATGTCTTCATCCGGCCCGGAGCCGATGCCGCGGCTGCGCAGCAAGCGCACGGCGAGGCACACCAGGTTCGGGTATTCGGCATATTGCCCGTCATACGTCGGGTCGTGCTGGAAGCGCAGGGCCGTCGACAGTTCGTCCGGCATGTCCCAATAACGCATCAACCACGCACCAATCTGCTCGCGGCTGATGCCCAGCAGGTGCTGCTCGATGTAGCTGTGGCACAGGTGCGGGTTGACCTCCAGGTGCCGGCAGATCAGCGAGAAATGCGGCGGGAACACGTGGGCCAGCAACAGGTAGCCGAAGTTGTGCAGCAGGCCGGCCAGGTACGTCAGGCCGGCTTCCGGGCGTTGGGCGCGGGGCATGGCGCGAGTCAGGCCTTCGATCACGGCAGCGGTATAGATCGACTGATGCCAGTACGGCGTGGCCTGTTGCGGGTGGTCCTTGGGCAGGCTCAAGGTCTTGCCCAGGGCCAGGCCCAGCGCGAGGTTAATCACCAGGTCAAAGCCCAGCACGCGGACGATGGCGTCTTCCACCGAGCGAATCTTGCCCGGCGAGGCGTAGTAGGGCGATGCCGCCCAGCTCACCACTTGAGCGGCCAGGGCCGGGTCGGTTTCGACCACGCCGGTGATGTCGTCGATGGTGGCGTTGGGGTCGACCCGCAGCTTGATAATTTTTTGCGTGGTATCGGCCAGCGGTGGAATCTCGATGGTCGCTTCCAGGCGCTGTTGGATACGCCGGGCGGTGAACGCCTGCATCGCCTGGGTGATTTCCTCGCGGTCGTCGTTGGGGCGGTCCAGGTTCGGCCGGATGCTGCTCAGCGGCTCGCCAAAATGCGCGGCGCTGGCCTTGGTCAGCATGCTCTTGAAGGCGTCCCTGGAAATCTCCAGCAGCAGCCCGGCTTCGCCGGAGTGAACCAGTACGGTGGGTTCACGCAGCAGGCTTTCTTCATAAAGGCACGGGGAGCTGGTCAGCGGCGGCAGGCCAGGCAACAGGCTCAGGCTGTGCTTGCCGAGCATGCGCTCGAGGCGCTCGGGCGACACGGCCGTAAGGCGCCGGCCGGTGAGTTCGGCCAGGCGGTTGAGGTCCAGCAGTTGGTTCTGCGGGAACATCACCATGAGCGCACCCACGGCATCGTCGAGCAACACCGCCTGAACCTTTTGTGCCGGGTTCAGGCCAGGGCGTTCGGCAACTTCCGTGTAGCTGATGGCGAGCTTTGCAAGCAGCGTCCGAATCACCGAGGGGGCGGTCGGCGGAGCTGTGGCGAGGGCAACTTCTGACATGGCCTGAATCCAATTTCCTACAGTCATTGGAGTATAACCAGCTTGATACACGGGAGGGTTGTCTAAGTGAGTCAGCCGTCACACTTGGCCGTATTGCTGCCCATGTCGGAGCCAGCGATCGAGCAACGGGCTCACATGTTCCGGCCAGCGTTCGATCAACGCCTGGGCCGCATCGCGCACGGCGGGCAGCAGGTCGGCGTCGCGCATCAGGTCGGCGACCTTGAATTGCAGCAGGCCGGTCTGGCGGGTGCCAAGCATTTCGCCGGGGCCGCGCAGTTCGAGGTCTTTTTCGGCAATCACGAAACCGTCGTTGGTCTCGCGCATGATGCCCAGGCGCTGGCGGCCGATCTGCGACAGTGGCGGGTGGTACAGCAACACGCAGTGGCTGGCGGCGCTGCCCCGGCCTACGCGGCCGCGCAGCTGGTGCAACTGTGCCAGGCCCAGGCGCTCGGGGTTCTCGATGATCATCAGGCTGGCATTGGGCACGTCGACGCCGACTTCGATCACCGTGGTCGCCACCAGCAATTGCAGGTTGCCGGCCTTGAACTCGGCCATTACCGCAGCTTTTTCCACCGGCTTCATGCGCCCGTGGATCAGCCCGACCTTGAGCTCACCCAAAGCGCTGGTGAGGTCTTCATAGGTGGTTTCGGCGGCCTGGCAGGTCAGCTCTTCGGATTCTTCGATCAGCGTGCATACCCAATACGCCTGACGGCCTTCGGCGCAGGCGCCACGCACGCGTTCGATCACTTCGACCCGGCGGGTGTCGGTAACCAGCACGGTATTGACCGGCGTCCGGCCCGGTGGCAATTCGTCGAGGATCGAGGTGTCGAGGTCGGCGTAGGCACTCATGGCCAGGGTGCGCGGGATCGGTGTGGCGGTCATGATCAACTGGTGCGGGCTCATGCGGCCGCCCACGCCTTTCTGGCGCAGGGCCAGGCGCTGCTGCACACCGAAGCGGTGCTGTTCGTCGATGATCACCAGCGCCAGGTTCTTGAATTTCACTTCGTCCTGGAACAGCGCATGGGTGCCCACCACCATTGGAGCGCCGGCGGCGATTTGCTCCAGAGCGGATACGCGGTTCTTGCCCTTGAGCTTACCGGCCAACCACGCGACTTCCAGGCCCAGCGGTTCGAGCCAGCGCTTGAAGGTGATGAAGTGCTGCTCGGCCAGAATTTCGGTGGGCGCCATCAGTGCGACTTGATAGCCGGCTTCCAGCGCTTGCAGTGCGGCAAGGGCGGCGACCACGGTTTTACCCGCGCCCACGTCACCCTGAATCAGCCGCAGCATCGGTTCTTTCTGGCTCAGGTCGTAGGCGATTTCATTGCCGACCCGGTGCTGGGCGCCGGTGGGTGCAAACCCCAGGTTGGCCAGGTATTGCGCGGGCAGGCGCGTCGCCTTGGGCATCGCCGGCGCACGCAGTGAGCGCATGCTCTCGCGCAGGCGTTGCTGGGACAGTTGGTGTGTCAGCAGCTCTTCGAACGCCAGGCGATGCTGGGCCCAGTGATGCCCAAGAGCCAGTTCGTCGACGTCGGCGTCGGCGGGTGGGTGATGCAGGTAGCGAATCGCATCATCCAGCGGTGCCAGCTGGTAGTCGCGCGCCAGTTCCTGGGGCAGCCAGTCGGGCAGGCTTTTAGGCCCGAGCATCGTCAGGGTTTGCATGCACAACTGGCGCAAGCGCTGTTGAGTCAGGCCTTCGGTGAGCGGGTAGATCGGTGTGAGGGTGGTGTCTACCGGCGGTGGTTCGTCGCCGGTAATGGCGCGGTATTCCGGGTGGTAGATTTCCAGCCCCGAAGCGCCGGGCCGGGCTTCACCGTAGCAGCGCACGCGGGTGCCCCGCTTGAGGCCGTCCTTCTGCGCGTTGCTGAAATGATAGAAGCGCAGGCTCAGGCCGCCGGTGCCGTCTTGCAGGCGCACCACCAAACTGCGGCGCTTGCCCATCACCACGTCGGCGCCGCTGACGGTGCCTTCAACCACGGCGTCCTGCCCGGGACGCAACTGGCCAATGGGCACCACGCGGGTGCGGTCCTGGTAACGCAAGGGCAGGTGGAACAGCACGTCCTGGAGGTTTTCCAGGCCGACCTTGGCCAGCTTCTCGGCCATGGCTTCCCCGACACCCTTGAGTGCGGTCACCGACACCTGCGACAGCTCAGTCATACCTTTACTTAGCTCGCAGCCGGCGGCTTGGCCACCGAACACAGGCGGATCGAGTCGGCGAGGATTTCAATCGCTTTGGGCCGCGGGAAGCTGGCGCGCCAGGCAATCGCCACTGTACGGAACGGCACCGGTGGCGTCAGTGGGCGCACGGCGATCACGCCGGGGGCGTAGTGATGGCTGTCGACCGCCGACAGCGGCAGGATCGAAATGCCCAGGCCGGACGCAACCATATGGCGAATGGTTTCCAGGGAGCTGGATTCCACCGTGGTGTGCTTGGCGCCGTCGTTGCCCTTGGTCAGGGTCGGGCAGGCTTCCAGTACCTGGTCGCGGAAGCAGTGGCCTTCGCCCAGCAACAGCAGGCTCTTGTCGTTGAGCAGCGCCGCGTCGATGGTGTCTTTCTGCGTCCACGGGTGGGACGCCGGCATCAGCACGTAGAACGGCTCATCGTAGAGCGGCAGGGTCAGCACGTCTGCCTCGTGGAACGGCAGCGCGATGATGATCGCGTCCAGCTCGCCGTTGCGCAGTTTGTCGCGCAGCACGTGGGTAAAGTTCTCTTCGATATACAGCGGCATCTGCGGCGCGACGCGGTGCAGTTGCGGAATCAAGTGCGGGAACAGGTACGGGCCGACGGTGTAGATGGCGCCGACTTTCAGCGGGGCGGTCAGTTGGTTTTTACCCGCCTGGGCCAATTCGCGAATGCTTTGGGCCTGTTCCAGAACCTTCTGGGCCTGGGCGACGATGCCTTCGCCAACGGGCGTGAGGCGCACGGCGCTTTTGCTGCGCTCGAAAATCAGCACACCGAGTTCGTCTTCAAGCTTCTTCACACCCACCGACAGCGTCGGCTGGCTGACGTGGCAACGCTCGGCCGCGTGGCCGAAGTGCTGCTCTTGGGCGAGGGTAACGATGTAGCGTAATTCTGTAAGAGTCATAGCGGGCGTCCATGAGGTTGCGGGCCAAGCATACCGGCTGCAATCGATAGACGCACGTTATGTAGGAGCGAGCTTGCTCGCGAAGATCGTAATAACACCGCGGGGCATCAGATACCCCGCGTTGTTGTCAGCGACGGCGCTTCTCGATGTTGTAAACGAACGGCGCAACGATCTCGATGCTGCCGCCTTTCAACATGTCGGCCGGTGGCTTGGGCAGCGGCTGGGCACGGCGGATCATGTCGAGGGTGGCGCGGTCCAGGTCGGCGTTGCCGGAACGGCCCACCAGCTCGTAGGACAGCACGTTGCCATCGGCATCCACCACGAAGCGCAGGCGGTTCAGGCCTTCCTTGCCACGCGCCTGGGCGCCCGGTGGGTACTTCTTGTACTTCTGCAGGTGACCCAGCAGGGTACTTTCCCAGGTGGCCTTGGCCGCGATCTGCTGCGGTGAAGGACCGGGTTGTGGCTGTGCGGATTTTTCCGTCGGTGCGTTGTTCTGCGCAGTTTCGCTCGGCGGCTCTTCGGAAGGTTTTTCCTTGGGCGGGTCGGGCTTCTTCTCCACAGGCTTGGGCGGCTGCGGTTTTGGCTTGGGCTTGACCGGCTTGGGCACCTGGATCGTCGGCTTCGGTGCTTCGGCCAGCTTCGGCAATGGCAGTTCTTCCACCGGCGCGGGCGGCTGTGGCGGCGTGATCACCTTCGGCGGGGCCGGAGGTGGTGGCGCCGGCATCGGTGCCAGGTCGATGACCATGGCCGCCGGTGGCAGTTGGACCATATGTGGCGCCGACCACTGGAGCGCGATGATGATCGCGACGGCGTGGACGCCCAGCACGACGGCGAGGCTGGTGCCATAACGCGTCAGTTTGTGGCGCGTCGTGATCATTTCTTGGCTGCCGTCTCAAGTCCGACCAGGCCTACCTTGAGGTAGCCGGCTGCCCGCAGGGCATCCATCACGCTCATCAGGTCGCCGTAGTCCACGCCCTTGTCGGCCTGGAAGAAGATCGTCGTGTCCTTCTTGCCCTGGGTCTTGGCGTCGAGCACCGCGCCCAGGGTTTCGGATTTCACTTCTTCTTCGCCCAGGAACAGACGCTGGTCCGCCTTGACGCTGAGGAACACCGGTTTCTCTGGCCGCGGCGCAGGTTTCGCGCTGGAGGCGGGAAGGTCGACCTTGATGTCCACGGTGGCCAGTGGTGCTGCCACCATGAAGATGATCAGCAGCACCAGCATCACGTCGATAAATGGCGTGACGTTGATTTCGTGGTTCTCGACGAGCTCGTCGTCGCCTTGATTCAAATGCAGGCCCATGGCCGATTACCCCACTTTCACCATATGCGGTTGCGAGCTGCGCTCGGTAGGCTGGTGATCGAGGTCACGGCTGACCAGCAACAGGACTTCTGCCGAAGCGTCCGACACCTGGGCCTTGTAGCCGGCAATCGAACGGGCGAAGACGTTGTAGATGACCACCGCAGGAATCGCGGCAACCAGGCCCAGGGCTGTTGCCAGCAGGGCTTCGGCGATGCCGGGCGCTACGACGGCGAGGTTGGTGGTCTGGGTTTTGGCGATGCCGATGAAGCTGTTCATGATGCCCCACACGGTACCGAACAGGCCGACGAAGGGCGCGGTGGAACCGATGGTCGCCAGCACGCCGGTGCCGTTGCTCATGTTACGGCCGCAGGCGGCAACCAGGCGCTCGAGACGGAAGCTGACGCGTTCCTTGATGCCTTCTTTTTCACGGCTGTTGGCCGACAGGCGCATTTCTTCGAGTGCGTCGTGGACCAGCAGGTGTGCCAGGGTGCCCTTCTTGGCCGCGCTTTCGCTGGCTTCTTTAAGGGTGGTGGCTTTTTTCAGGTGGACGATTTCAGTGCGCAGGCGACGCTTGGCGCCCAGCAGCTCAAAGCCCTTGGCGATCCAGATGGTCCAGGTGATGATCGAGGCAATGGCCAGGCCGATCATCACGATCTTCACGATGATGTCAGCGTTCTGGTACATGCCCCAGGGCGACAGGTCGTGGGCCATGCCCAGGCTGTTGTCTTCTTCCAGCACGACGCCGGAGTCGTCGGCCGGTGCGCCTTCAGCAGCCAGGGCCGGGTCGGCGGCGGCGGGTGCGGCGGCAGGCGCAGCAGCATTTTGCTCGTGGGCTGGCGCGGTCGCAGCAGGCGGGTTAGCCGGTGCGGTGTTGTCGGCGAACGCGGCGGTCGGTGCCAGCAGAACGCTGAACAGCACTGCAGCTATCGCACGCCAGGCGCGGGATGGGCTGTGAGGCTTGGTTGGCGAAGCGGGGAATTTATTGCGTGTCATGCTGGCCGGACCTGAGGGAAAAAAATGAGTGGTTGTCCTTCCAGACACTAACGAGTCGAGGACAAAAGGGTGGTTATTATTGCAAGTAATTCTTGTTAACAGAAGCAATACGGATACTTTATTTGTTGTTTTGCTGGCCGCTGGTCATCTGTGGGGGCTAACCTTGACCTTTAAGAACGGAGTTTTGTGATGTCTGCGCCTTCTGTGGTGATTGCCGGTTGCGGCGATGTCGGTAGCCGTCTGGCCACCCAATTGCTGGCCCAGGGCTGGGAGGTTCATGGCCTGCGGCGGGATATCTCGCGCCTTCCCGAAGGCGTCATCGGGATTGCCGGCGACCTGTTCAATGAAGACTGCCCCGACACCTGGCCCGTGGGCGGGGTGGACTACCTGGTGTATTGCGCGGCGGCCACCGATCACGACGAGGCCGGCTATCGCGCCGCCTACGTGCAAGGGTTGCAGCATGTGCTGGAGTGGTTGAACGACTACGGCCAGGAGCCTAAGCACTTGCTGTTCGTATCCAGCAGCAGTGTGTATGGGCAGCAGAACGGTGAGTGGGTCGACGAAAGCTCCGAGACCCAGGCCGGCGGTTATTCCGGGCAAGTGATGCTGGAAGCCGAGCAAGTGGCGTTGAATAGCGGCATTCCTGCCAGCGTCGTGCGCCTCACCGGTATTTACGGTCCAGGTCGTGAGCGGCTGTCAACCCAAGTGCGTGAGGGATATCGCGTGGCGATTGAGCCGCCTCTGTATGGCAACCGGATTCACGCCGATGATGCTGCTGGCTTGCTGGCCTTTCTGTTGCTGCATGCAGAGAAGGGTGGTGCGCTGGATAAATGCTACATCGGCGTCGACGATGCGCCGGCGCCGCTGGCCGAGGTGGTGGACTGGTTACGCGAGTACCTCGGTGTGACCGAATGGGCAGCAGACGCCAGTGTCCGAAGGGCCGGCAGCAAGCGTTGCAGCAATGCCCGGGCCAAGGCGTTGGGCTGGGTACCCACGTATCCAAGTTATCGCGATGGGTATGCGGCGATCCTCGGCGGTTAATTGCGCCTGAATTAAAAAGGAACCCTGGGGCTCCTTTTTTTGCGTCACTGTTTTTCCAGCAACCATTGGCGTGGGCCGGGCGTGAGCTGGGGGATTTCGTCGGGCTGGGACAGGTTGATCGCCTTCAAAATCTCCAGCTGCCGGCCATAACGGACGAAAATCCATCCGTCTCCGACATCGCCCTTGCCCAGATAGAGGGTGTCATTGCCTGCCCCTTGCGTGGCGCAATCGCCTCCCAGGCACAGCTCGTATCGATCATTTTGCCCCAGCCCCGACACGCCGCCAGCAGCGTTGAACACTACGATGCTGCCGGTGCCCTGGCCTTCAATGATTTTCCACTGGCCGCCCATATAGGCTGAGTTAAGTGCCTGTCTGAACGTGCTACCCCACTTTGCGCCCGCAACGGCGGGTTGGGCAGGGCGAGCGAAGCGTTGGGCTGCATAATTTTTTGTGGTCTGCTGGATCAGTTGTTGGCCATCCAATTGCAGCTCGTCGGTGCCATGGCCGTTGTAGTCGACGGTCCATATACCCGGCGCTTTTTGCAGCAATTGACCTTCGCCCAGCTCGAACGCGTTGCTGAATTGTGCCTTGGCGCTGCGGGTGTCGATGTTCCATTCCAGGTTCATGCCGTGGGCATCAATGGCTCGCAGCAATGGCCTGCCTTGGGCGGCCGAATCGATGGCTGCCTGGTTGATCCATAGCCCGCTGATGTCGGTTGTTTGCGGTGTATGGGTGCAGCCGGCCAGAAGGATCAGGCTAAGGACAAGTAATTTGCGCACGGGGGCAATCCCTGGACGGTAGAAACCATGAGACTCAATGTAGGAGCGAACTTGCGCGCGAAAAACGCACAGGCACCGCGTTAACTCAGGATGCCAGCGTTATCGTTGACGTCCTTCGCGAGCAAGCTCGCTCCTACAGAAAGCAGGAGCCCTTGGCTCCTTTGTTCTGTATCACTGTTTTTCGAGCAACCACTGCCGCGGCCCCGGGGTAAACGAGGGCACCTCGTCGGCCTGGGCGGTATTGATCGCCTGGAAGATCTCCAGTTGCTTGCCCTTGCGCGCAAAGATCCACGGGTTGCCCTGGCCGTTCAGTTGCAGCCAGATGCTGTCGTAGCCGCCGCTCATGGACGCGCAATCACCTGCCAGGCACAGCGAGTACTGATCGGCGCCCGGCAGTCCGCTCACCTGGCCATTGGCCTGGAACTGCACGGTGGCGCCTTCGCCATTGCCGCTGCTGATTTTCCAGGTGCCGCCCATATAGGCGGCGTACAGGGTGCGTTCGAAGTTGGCACCCAGTGGCGCGCCTTCGGGGGCAGGGTCCTTGGCACGGGCGAACAGTTGCTCGGGCTCGTTATCATTGGCCCCTTGCAGCAGTAGTTTGCCTTTACGCTTGAGTTCGGTGGCGGAGCTGCCGTAGAAATCGACGCTCCAGGCGCCGGATTTTTCACCCAGCAGCTTGCCTTCAGCGACTTCAAAACCGTTGTAGTAGCGCGCCTGGGACGCTTTGGTGTTCACCTCCCATTCGAGGTTCGGACCATAGCTCTGCAGGGCTTCACGCAAAGGGCCGCCCTTGGCTGCCGCATCGATGGCTGCCTGGTTGATCCAGGTGCCGCTCACATCCAGGTCGGCGGGATTGCTGGCGCAGCCGCCGAGCAGCAGGGCGAGCAACGAAGAGGCAACGAGCGCTTTGCGCATTACGAAATCCTTCCAAAACCAATTCGGCGCAGCCTTCCCATGGAAGTGCTGCGCCGGATGTTTTACTCGATGACCAGAATGGCGTCCATCTCAACCTGCGCACCCTTTGGCAGGGCGGCAACGCCGATGGCGGCGCGGGCTGGGTATGGCTGTTCGAAGTACTTGCCCATGATCTCGTTGACCTTGGCGAAATGGCTCAGGTCGGTGAGGAAGATGTTCAGCTTGACGATGTCCTTGAACGAACCGCCTGCGGCCTCGGCAACCGACTTCAGGTTTTCGAAGACCTGGACGGTTTGTGCTTCAAAGCCTTCAACCAGCTCCATGGTCTTTGGGTCCAGTGGAATCTGGCCGGACATGTAGACGGTATTGCCCGCCTTGATCGCCTGGGAGTAAGTACCGATTGCTGCAGGTGCCTTGTCGCTGGTGATAACAGTCTTGGTCATGAATGACTCCTTGTAATGGATGGGCTAGGCGCGCATGCGGGTGATGCGGATCACCCCGGTCAAGGCGCGCAGTTTCTTGATCACGCGGGCCAGGTGCACACGGTCGTGCACGCTGACCACCAGTTGGACCACGCTGATGCGACCATCGCGCTCGTCCATGCTGATTTTCTCGATATTGCCGTCGGCCGCATTGACACTGCTGGCCAGCAACGCGATCAGGCCGCGCTGGTGTTCCAGCTCGACCCGCAGCTCGACGTTGAATTCGCCGGTGACGTCCTTGGCCCACGAAAGCTGGATGCATTTCTCTGGGTTGTGGCGGATTTCACTGATATTGCGGCAGTTGTCCAGGTGCACCACCATGCCTTTGCCGGCGGACAGGTGGCCCACAATCGGGTCGCCCGGAATCGGCGTGCAGCACTTGGCGTAGCTGAGTACCAACCCTTCGGTGCCGCGAATCGCCAGCGGGCCTTCGGGGCTTGGCAACTGTTCGCCTTCGCCCAACAGGCGGCGTGCCACCACGTAGGCCATGCGATTGCCCAGGCCGATATCTTCAAGCAAATCTTCGATCAGTTCCTGGCGGTACTCGTGGAGCATCGCCTGCACGCGCTCGGCCGGGATCTTGTCCAGGGAGCTGTCGAAGCCGTTGAGCACCTTGTTCAGCAGGCGTTCGCCCAGGCTGATGGATTCGGAACGGCGTTGCAGTTTCAGGGCGTGACGGATGTGGGTGCGGGCCTTGCCGGTGACCACGAAGTTGAGCCAGGCCGGGTTCGGGCGCGCGCCCGGTGCGCTGACGATCTCCACCGTGGAGCCGCTTTGCAGCGGCTCCGACAGCGGGGCCAGTCGACGATTGATCCGACAGGCTATGCAGCTGTTACCCACGTCGGTGTGCACCGCGTAGGCGAAGTCGACCGCGGTGGAGCCTTTGGGCAGCTCCATGATTCGGCCTTTGGGCGTGAACACGTAGACCTCGTCCGGGAACAGGTCGATCTTCACGCTCTCGATAAATTCCAGGGAGTTGCCGGCACGTTGCTGCATTTCGAGCACGCCCTTGACCCACTGGCGGGCGCGGGCATGCGTGCCTTTTGGCTGTTCGTCGCCGCTGGATTTGTACAGCCAGTGGGCGGCGATGCCGTTGTTGGCCATCTCTTCCATTTCGCGGGTGCGAATCTGGATTTCGATTGGCACCCCGTGCATGCCAAACAGCGTGGTATGCAGCGACTGATAGCCGTTGGCCTTGGGAATTGCGATGTAGTCCTTGAAGCGCCCCGGCAAAGGTTTGTACAAATTATGTACAGCGCCCAGCACGCGGTAGCAGGTATCGACCTTGTCGACGATGATCCGGAACGCGTACACGTCCATGATCTCGTTGAAGGCCCGACGCTTGCCGCGCATCTTCTTGTAGATGCCGTAGATGTGTTTCTGCCGGCCGCTGACTTCGCCCTCGATCTCATCGATCGCCAGGCAGTGGCTCAGGGACTCTTCGATCTTGTTGACGATTTCCTTGCGGTTGCCCCGGGCGCGTTTCACTGCCTGGTAGATGCGCGCAGAGCGCATCGGGTGCATGGCTTTGAAGCCGAGGTCTTCGAACTCGATACGAATGGCGTGCATGCCCAGCCGGTTGGCGATGGGCGCGTAGATTTCCAGGGTTTCCTTGGCGATGCGCCGGCGTTTTTCGCCGGAGAGCACTTCCAGCGTGCGCATGTTGTGCAGCCGGTCGGCCAGCTTGACCAGGATCACTCGGATGTCCCGGGCCATGGCCATGGCCATCTTCTGGAAGTTTTCCGCCTGGGCTTCGGCCTTGGTCTCGAAGTTCATCTGGGTCAGTTTGCTGACCCCGTCGACCAGTTCGGCCACGGTTTCGCCAAATTGCGCACTGAGCGCTTCCTTGGCAATGCCGGTGTCTTCGATCACGTCATGCAGCATCGCGGCCATCAAGCTTTGATGGTCCATGTGCATGTCGGCAAGAATGTTTGCCACGGCAAGAGGATGCGTGACATACGCCTCGCCACTGCGCCGGCGTTGGCCGTCGTGGGCTTGTTCGGCGTAGAAATACGCTCGGCGGACCAGGTTGACCTGGTCTGGGCCGAGGTAGGTCGATAAGCGATCGGCGAGGGCGTCTATGCTCGGCAAAGTATTAACTCCTGCCGTTGGCTGTGACCCCGCGCCGTGCTACGTCGACCAGGCATAGGCTTAGACGGCCTCGTTGGACTCGTCCTCGAACGCTGCAAACAGCGGTTCGTCTTCAACGATTTCGGCGTTTGCGATGAACTCGTAGCTCATCAGGCCTTCAGCGATTTCACGCAGGGCTACAACGGTAGGCTTGTCGTTTTCCCACTGGACCAGGGGCTCTTTGCCGCCAGTGGCCAGTTGACGGGCACGCTTGGTAGAGAGCATGACCAGCTCAAAGCGGTTATCCACGTGTTCTAGGCAGTCTTCAACGGTTACGCGGGCCATGGTATTCCTCGGAGCGAATGCAATATGCGCGCTGCCCGGTTGGGCGAGCGGACTGAACAGTTTAAAAAATCACCAGCGTTTAGGGAAGCGCTGATTTTTCGCAGGCCATCGCAAACGCGCTACAAGTGCCAATGTAAAGCCCTTGCAGCGGTTTTGGGAAGAGCCAATCAGCCGAGCAGTTCGGCCAATAATTTGCCGAAACGCTGCTGCTGACGCTTTTGCTGAAGCTGATTGGTGCGGAAAATCGCTTTCAAATCGTCCAGGGCGTGGGCGAAATCGTCGTTGATGATCAGGTAGTCGTAGTCGACGTAGTGGCTCATTTCACTGACGGCTTCGCGCATGCGGCCTTCGATGATCTCATCGCTGTCCTGGCCACGGTTGGTCAGGCGCTGGTGCAACGCCTCCAGCGACGGCGGCAGGATGAAGATCGAGCGGGCCTTGGGCATCAGTTGGCGCACTTGCTCGGCGCCCTGCCAGTCGATTTCCAGGATCAGGTCGTGGCCTTCGTCGAGGGTCTGCTGCAGGTGGCTTTGGGATGTGCCGTAGAGGTTGCCGAAGACTTCGGCGCGCTCGAGGAAATCCCCGTGCTCGATCATCTTGACGAACTCGGTGCGCTCGACGAAGTGGTAGTGCACGCCGTTCACTTCACCCGGGCGCATGGCGCGGGTGGTGTGGGACACCGAGATGCGGATCTGCTCGTCAGCGTCGGTCAGGGCTTTGACCAGGCTGCTTTTGCCCGCGCCCGATGGGGCGGAAATGATGTAGAGGGTGCCGGTGCTGTGGGTCATGTCAGGGTGCCTTACTCGATATTCTGTACTTGTTCGCGCATTTGCTCGATCAACACTTTGAGGTTGACCGCAGCCTGCGTGCTGCGCGGATCAAAGGCCTTGGAACCCAGTGTATTGGCTTCGCGGTTGAGTTCCTGCATCAGGAAGTCCAGACGCCGACCGGCGGCGCCGGCCGACTTGAGCACGCGGCGCACTTCCAGGATGTGGGTGCTCAAGCGGTCGAGCTCTTCGGCGACGTCGCTCTTTTGTGCCAGCAGGACCATTTCCTGCTCAAGACGCACCGGATCCAGTTCGGCCTGCATGTCGGCGAAGCGGTCCAGGACCTTCTGGCGCTGGGTGGCGAGCATTTGCGGCACCAGTTCGCGCAGGGTGACCACATCCTCTTCGATGGAGGTCAGGCGTTCGCTGATCAGGCGGGCCAGTTCGGCGCCTTCGCGTTCGCGGCCGGCCTTGAGCTCCTTCAATCCCTGGTTGAACAGGGCCATGGCCTCGGCATTCAGCGCTTGCGGGTCAGTCGCGTCGGCCACCAGCACGCCGGGCCAGGCCAGGACTTCCAGCGGGTTGATGGCGGCAGGCTGCTTGATTAAGCCTGCAATGGTTTCAGCGGCGGCGACCAATTGGGCTGCGCGCTCGCGATCGACCTGCAACGGTTTGCCGGTGGTTTCCTCGGTAAAACGCAGGGTGCATTCCAGCTTGCCGCGGGAAATGCTCTGGCGCAGCGCTTCACGGACCGCGCCTTCGAGGTCGCGAAACGATTCCGGCAGGCGCAGGTGCGGCTCCAGGTAGCGGCTGTTGACCGAGCGCAACTCCCAGCTCAGGGTGCCTTGGACGCCGGCTTTTTCGACGCGGGCGAAGGCGGTCATGCTGTGCACCATGGAGGTACCTCGCGTTGCAGTCCCGCAAACGGGCGGGCTGATGGGTAGATTGGAGCCGACAGGCTGCGAAGGCGCAGGATTGTAGCTCAACGGAACGGGTGGCCCCAAACAGTGGCTTCGGTGCCCGGGTTTGTAACAGGATTTTTTAGCCGTGCCGATAAGGGCTGGCGGCTCTATAATGCTCGGCAGTTTTTCGTCCTCAGTACAGGTATCCCCTATGAAACGTCCAAGTGGTCGCGCTGCCGATCAGCTCCGCTCGATCCGCATCACCCGCAACTACACCAAACACGCCGAGGGATCTGTACTGGTCGAGTTTGGCGATACCAAGGTTATCTGCACCGTCAGCGTCGAAAACGGCGTGCCGCGTTTCCTCAAGGGCCAGGGCCAGGGTTGGTTGACCGCCGAATACGGCATGCTGCCGCGTGCTACCGGCGAGCGTAACCAGCGTGAGGCCAGCCGTGGCAAGCAGGGCGGCCGCACCCTGGAAATCCAGCGCCTGATCGGCCGCTCCCTGCGCGCCGCGCTGGACATGTCCAAGCTGGGCGACGTGACCCTGTACGTCGACTGCGACGTGATCCAGGCCGACGGCGGCACCCGCACTGCGTCCATCACCGGCGCCATGGTTGCGCTGGTCGATGCGCTCAAAGTCATCAAGAAGCGTGGCGGCCTCAAAGGCGGCGATCCGCTCAAGCAGATGATCGCTGCTGTGTCGGTCGGCATGTATCAGGGTGAGCCTGTGCTGGATCTGGACTATCTTGAAGATTCGGCTGCCGAGACCGACCTGAACGTAGTGATGACCAGCACCGGTGGTTTCATCGAAGTGCAGGGCACTGCCGAAGGCGCGCCATTCCAGCCGGCCGATCTGAACGCCATGCTGGCCCTGGCCCAAAAAGGCATGACCGAGATCTTCGAACTGCAGAACGCCGCATTGGCGGATTGAATCAAACCCAAGGAGCTACGCCATGAGTGACAGTCACCTTCCACTGCCGACACCGTCCAAGGAAGTTCGCCAGTGGGCGATGCTCTGTCACTTCGCGGCGTTTTTCGGCTTGATGTTCCCGTTCGGCAGCCTGCTGGGGCCTTTGATCCTCTGGCAGGTGAAGAAGGACACGGACCCGTTCATTGATGACCAGGGCAAGGAGGCGCTGAATTTCCAGATCACCGTGGGCATTGCCTGGGCGGTCTGCTTCCTGCTGGGCTTTATCGTGATCGGCTTTGTGTTGATGACCGTGCTGGTGATCGGCGCGGTGGTGATGACGATCATTGCGGGCATCAAGGCCAACAAGGGCGTGGCGTATCGTTATCCGTTCACCTTGCGGTTGATCAAATAACCACCGCCCACAAAAAAACCGACAGCGATGTCGGTTTTTTTGTGCCTGGAAAAAGACCTTAGATGGTCAATGTCCAGTCGTAGTCCACGATCAGCGGCGCGTGCTGCGAGAAGCGCGGCTGGCGTGGCAAACGTGCGCTGCGCACGAAGCGGCGCAGGCCTGGCGTCAGCAACTGGTAGTCAAAACGCCAGCCGAGGTTGAGCATCTCGGCCTGTTCGTTATCCGGCCACCAGCTGTACTGGTCGCCTTCGCGGCTGACTTCGCGCAGGGCATCGACATAGCCCATGTTGCCGACAATCTCGTCCATCCAGGCCCGTTCCGGCGCCAGGAAGCCCGGGGATTGCTGGCTGTCGCGCCAGTTCTTGATATCCAGCTTCTGTTGCGCCACATACAGCGAGCCACAGTAAATGTACTCGCGACGTTTGCGCCGCTGTTTATCCAGATAACGGGCGAAGTCGTCCATTAGCTTGAACTTCTGGTTCAAGTCTTCATCGCCATTTTGCCCTGATGGAAGCAGCAAGGTCGCGATGCTGACCTTATCGAAATCGGCTTGCAGGTAGCGCCCGTAGCGGTCGGCTGTCTCGAAGCCGAGGCCGCTGATGACCGCCTTGGGTTGCAACCGTGAATACAAAGCCACGCCACCTTGGGCGGGAACTTCGGCATCACAGGCATAAAGGAAGTAGCCATCCAGTTGGAAGGCTGGGTCGTCCAGTTCAAAGGCGGAGGCGCGGGTGTCCTGCAGGCAGATGACGTCGGCATTCTGGGCTTGCAGCCAACTGAGCAAACCACGCTCGACTGCAGCCTGAATACCATTGACGTTCACACTGATGATCCGCATAAATGGCCCCAAAAATCGCGTGCGTGTATGATACACGCCGTCTACCTAATTAGCTAAATCCGTGGTATCTGAGGCTTTTTTCATGCAGGCGTATCAACGCGATTTTATTCGTTTTGCCATCGATCGCGGCGTATTGCGCTTCGGTGAGTTCACTTTGAAGTCCGGGCGCACCAGCCCTTACTTCTTCAATGCCGGCCTTTTCAACTCGGGTTCTGCCCTGGCGCAGTTGGGCCGTTTCTACGCGGCCGCGATCGTTGAAAGCGGTATTTCCTTCGACGTGCTGTTCGGCCCGGCCTACAAGGGCATTCCCCTGGCAGCCGCGACCGCCGTGGCGTTGGCTGAACATCACGGGCTTGATTTGCCGTGGTGCTTCAACCGCAAGGAAGCCAAGGCTCACGGCGAAGGCGGTAGCCTGGTGGGCGCGCCGCTCAAGGGCGACGTGCTGATCATCGACGACGTGATCACTGCCGGTACGGCGATTCGTGAAGTGATGCAGATCATCGCTTCCCAGGACGGCGCCAAGGCTGCCGGCGTGTTGATCGCGCTGAACCGCCAGGAGCGCGGCAACGGTGAATTGTCGGCGATCCAGGAAGTGGAGCGTGACTTCGCGATTCCGGTGGTCAGCATCGTGTCGCTGAACCAGGTGTTGCAGTTCCTGGAAGATGACCCGCAGCTCAAGCAGCATTTGCCGGCGGTCAAGGCTTATCGCGAGCAGTTCGGCGTTTAGAGGGTCCATGTGGGAGCGAGCAAGCCTGCTCCCACATTTTTTGACCGCGTAAATCGAAAAAGCCCCGTTCAATCCAATTGAACGGGGCTTTTTTGTTTTCTGCGCGTTAAGGGCGCTTGCGATTGCTGATCAGGGTACCCACACCGGTGTCGGTGAAGATTTCCAGCAGAATCGCATTCGGAACCCGGCCATCCAGGATCAACGAACTGCCAACGCCGCCTTGCACGGCTTCCAGTGCGCAACGGATCTTCGGCAGCATGCCGCCGTAGATGGTGCCGTCGGCGATCAGGTCGTCCACTTGCTGGGTGGTCAGGCCGGTCAATACCTTGCCTTCCTTGTCCATCAAACCGGCGATGTTGGTGAGCAGCATCAGCTTCTCGGCCTTCAGCGCCTCGGCCACCTTGCCGGCCACCAGGTCGGCGTTGATGTTGTAGGACTCACCGTTGGCACCGACGCCGATTGGCGCGATCACCGGGATGAAATCGCCTTTCACCAGCAGGTTCAGCAGATCGGTGTTGATGCCGATCACTTCGCCCACCTGGCCGATGTCGATGATTTCCGGCTGGGTCATCTCCGGGGTCTTGCGGGTCACGGTGAGCTTCTTCGCCCGGATCAGCTCGGCGTCCTTGCCGGTCAGGCCGATGGCACTGCCGCCGTGGCGGTTGATCAGGTTGACGATGTCTTTGTTCACCTGGCCACCCAGCACCATCTCCACCACGTCCATGGTCTGGGCGTCGGTGACACGCATGCCGTCGATGAAGTGACTCTCGATGGACAGGCGCTTGAGCAGGTCACCGATTTGCGGGCCGCCACCGTGTACTACCACCGGGTTGATCCCGACGGCTTTCATCAACACGATGTCGCGGGCAAAGCCGGTTTTCAGCTCGTCGCTTTCCATGGCATTGCCGCCGTACTTGATCACCAGCGTCTTGCCGACGTAGCGTCGAATGTAAGGCAACGCTTCGGAAAGGACCTTGGCGGTGTTGGCGGCGGCTTCGCGTTCGAGGGTCATTCAGGGCTCCGGTACAAAAAATCAGAACGGTAATTGGAGATCGGGGGCAACACGTTTCAACTGGGCGTGGAACACGTCCTTGATACGCTGCAGCTCTGCCTCGGAATCCGCCTCGAAACGCAGCACCAGCACCGGTGTGGTGTTGGATGCGCGAACCAGGCCCCAGCCTTTGGCGTAATCGACCCGCACGCCGTCAATGGTGGTCAGGTTGGCGCCTTCGCCCCATTGCGCATCGTGCAGTGCGTCAATGATGCTGAATTTGCTCTCTTCGGTCACATGGATATTGATCTCCGGCGTAGAAATATCATTCGGGAAGGTCTCAAACAGGTCTTCCGCGGTGGATTTTTCCTTGCTGAGGATCTCCAGCAAACGGGCGGCGCTGTAAATGCCGTCGTCAAAGCCGAACCAGCGTTCCTTGAAGAACACGTGGCCGCTCATTTCGCCAGCCAACAGGGCGCCGGTTTCCTTCATTTTCTTTTTGATCAACGAGTGACCGGTCTTCCACATTAGCGGACGACCGCCGTATTCCTTGATCAGCGGGGTCAGGCGACGGGTGCATTTGACGTCGAAGATGATCTCGGCGCCCGGGTTGCGTGCCACTACGTCACGGGCAAACAGCATCAGCAGGCGGTCGGGGAACACGATATTGCCGGTGTTGGTCACCACGCCGACGCGGTCGCCGTCGCCATCGAACGCCAGGCCCAGGTCGGCACCGGTTTCCTTGACCTTGGCGATCAGGTCCACCAGGTTTTCAGGCTTGCCCGGGTCCGGGTGGTGGTTGGGGAAGTTACCGTCGACCTCGCAAAACAGCGGGATCACTTCGCAGTTCAGCGCTTCGATCAGTTGCGGGGCAATCACGCCGGCCGCGCCGTTGCCACAATCCACTACCACTTTCAGGCGACGGGCGAGTTTGACGTCGCGGGTGATTTCGTCCGAGTAGCGATCGAGGATCTCGACCTTGGTGATGCTGCCGGTTCCGCTGGTCAGATCGTTGGTTTTCAGGCGGGTGTGCAGGGCCTGGATCTGTTCGTTGGCCAGGGTATCGCCGGCAATCACAATCTTGAAGCCGTTGTAGTCCGACGGGTTATGGCTGCCGGTGAGCATCACGCCCGACTTGCCGGCCAGCACGTTGGCTGCATAGTACAGCGCAGGCGTCGGCACCAGGCCCACGTCGCTGACATGGCAGCCGCTGTCGGCCAGGCCCTGGATCAGTTGTTCGACCAGCTCGGGGCCGGACAGCCGGCCGTCACGCCCTACGGAAACGTTGGGCTCGCCCTGGGCCAGGCTCTGGGAGCCGATGGCGCGGCCGATCCAGTAAGCGGTCTCGGCGGTCAGGGTCTTGGGCACCACGCCACGGATGTCATAGGCGCGGAAGATGCTGTCGGGAAATGTCGGGGCGACTCGGGCTGCGTTGCTCATTGCGGGGGGGAACTCCATCGATAAGGGGCTGGGCTGGCCTCAAGGGTGCTGACCGGCAGGCTCAAACTGAAGGGTAAGACGGCGTTTTTGGCATAGAGTTCGTGGTGCAAAAGTGCCATCGGCGCCGAAGCTCCGCCCTTTTGCCCGCTTAATGCCTTGATTTCACTGGGGAAATCTTGCTGATAAGTTCCGCGCATTCTTCATCCTGAAAGGCCATGCGTTGGCGTCAGGCCGGGCGAGGCACCCGGCCATGTTCCGCTAAGTCAGTACAGCTTAGTCAGTGGCTGCCGGAATGCCCGAAGCCACCTGCCCCGCGCTGGGTTTCGTCAAATTCTTCGACCAATTCGAAGTGCGCCTGCACCACTGGTACCAGCACCAGCTGGGCGATGCGCTCGCCGACGGCGATGTTGAAGGCGGTCTGGCCACGGTTCCAGCACGACACCATCAACTCGCCCTGGTAGTCCGAATCGATCAGGCCCACCAGGTTGCCGAGGACGATCCCGTGTTTGTGGCCCAGGCCGGAGCGCGGCAGGATCAGCGCCGCCAGGCCAGGGTCGCCCACGTAGATCGACAGGCCGGTGGGGATCAGAAGGGTCTGGCCTGGCTCAAGCACGGTGTCCTGCTTGAGCATGGCGCGCAGGTCGAGGCCGGCGGAGCCAGGTGTGGCGTAGGCCGGCAGCGGGAATTCGCTGCCGATGCGTGGGTCGAGGATCTTGGCTTGCAAAGCGTGCATGGAAATTAAACCTGGTTCAGCCGTAGGGCGATAAAAGAGATCAGCTGGCGGGCAATCTTGCCCTTGCTGGTCTGGGCGAAAACGGTAGCGTGCAACTCGCGGTCGATCACGCTGATGGCATTTTCCTCGCTGTTGAAGCCGATGCTCGGGTTGGCGACATCGTTGGCGACAATCAGGTCGAGGTTTTTGTCTTTCAATTTGCGTGCGGCGTAGTCCAGCAAATGCTCGGTTTCGGCGGCGAAGCCGACGCTGAACGGGCGGTCTGCCCGGGTGGCGATGGTGGCCAGAATGTCCGGGTTGCGGACCATTTGCAGCAGCAGGCCGTCGCCGCTTGTAGGGTCTTTCTTGAGTTTCTGCGGCGCAACCACCTCGGGGCGGTAGTCCGCCACCGCTGCCGAGGCGATAAACAGGTCGCAGGGAATCGCTGCTTCACAGGCCGCCAGCATGTCGCGGGCGCTGACTACGTCGATTCGGGTGACGCGATCCGGGGTCGGCAGATGCACCGGGCCGGTAATCAGTGTTACCCGGGCGCCTGCCTCGACCGCGGCTTCTGCCAGGGCAAAGCCCATTTTTCCTGAGCTATGGTTGGTGATGTAGCGCACCGGGTCGATGTTTTCCTGGGTCGGGCCGGCGGTAATCAGCACGTGCTTGCCGGTCAGGGCCAGGTGCTGGAAGCAGTCGGCGGCGCATTGGGCGAGGTCGGTGGCTTCGAGCATACGGCCCATGCCCACGTCGCCACAGGCCTGGCTGCCGGAGGCCGGCCCGAACACCTTGAGGCCGCGGCTTTGCAGGAGTTGGGTATTGGCCTGGGTGGCCGGGTCGCGCCACATGGCCTGGTTCATGGCCGGGGCGATGGCGACGGTGGCGTCAGTGGCCAGCACCAGCGTGGTCAGCAGGTCATCGGCAATGCCTTGGGCGAGGCGGGCGATCAGGTCGGCGGTGGCCGGAGCGATCAGCACCAGGTCGGCCCACTTTGCCAGCTCGATGTGGCCCATCGCGGCTTCGGCCGCAGGGTCCAGCAGGTCGAGGTGAACCGGGTGGCCGGACAAGGCTTGCATGGTAAGTGGAGTGATGAACTCACTGCCGCCACGGGTCATGACCACGCGCACTTCGGCGCCTTGGTCCAGGAGCCTGCGAACCAGCTCTGCGCTCTTGTAGGCGGCAATGCCGCCGCCGACGCCGAGAACGATGCGTTTCCGATACAGACGCTGCATTGGCTTGCCTTTCCAGTTCAGTGATGGCGTTGCGATGCCCCCTCCCCAGGTGAAATCGCACGCAAAAAGATGGCCTAAGATACCACAGCGTCCGCCATGCAACAGCGGCGCACATGCACACGGAGGTGCCATGAGTATTCGCGATTGGCCTGCGGCAGAGCGTCCGCGGGAGAAGCTGTTGGAGTTGGGGGCGGCGAGTCTTTCCGACGCCGAGCTGCTGGCGATTTTCCTGCGTACCGGGGTGTCCGGTAAAAGTGCCGTGGACCTGGCGCGGCACCTGTTGGCGCAATTTGGCAGCCTGCGAGCACTGATGGAGGCCAGGCAGGCGGTGTTCATCCAGCACCTGGGCCTGGGGCCAGCGAAGTTCGCCCAGCTCCAGGCGGTGCTGGAAATGGCCCGGCGCCATCTGGCGGAGCGCCTGCGCAGCGACTCGGTGCTGGAAAGCCCGGTGGCCGTGCGCGACTACCTCAAGGCGCTGTTGCGCCATGAGCCCCACGAGATATTCGGCTGCCTGTTTCTCGACTCCAAACATCGGGTGCTGGGCTTCGAAAAGCTGTTTCAAGGCACCATCGACAACGCCACGGTCTACCCTCGGCAAGTGGTTAAACGCGCCCTGGACTACAACGCAGCGGCGGTGATCCTGTGCCACAACCATCCTTCCGGCAGCGCCGAGCCCAGCATCGCTGATCGAAAATTGACCAAAGTGCTGCAGAAGGCGTTGGAGATGGTGGATGTGCGCGTGCTGGACCACATCATTGTGGGGGAGGGTGATCCGCTGTCGATGGCGGAATATGGATGGATGTAGGGGCTGGCGCACCAGCCCCTGGCAGGGCTTATGGTTTGACGCTGACCTTGGAATAGTCCTGGCGCCCGAACGGGCTCACCTGGTACCCCTCGACATTCTTGCGAGTCAGCGCAAACGCGGTCGGGTGCGCCAGTGGCAGCCACAGTGCCTGTTGCTGGATCTGCGCCTGGGCCTGCTGGTACAGCTTGCTGCGCACGCCCTGTTCGCTGGTGGTTTTGCCGGCGCTGATCAGCTTGTCCAGCGCCGGGTCGCAGTAGCGGGCGAAGTTGGTGCCGGACTTCACTGCTGCGCAGGAGAACTGCGGCGTCAGGAAGTTATCCGGGTCGCCATTGTCACCAGCCCAGCCCATGAACAGCAGGTCGTGCTCGCCGGCCTTGGCGCGCCGAATCAGTTCGCCCCATTCGATTACACGAATTTCCGCCTGGATGCCGACCTTGGCCAGGTCTGCCTGCAGCAATTGTGCGCCCAGGCTTGGGTTGGGGTTCAGCAGGCTGCCCGACGGCCGGGTCCAGATGGTGGTCTTGAAGCCGTCCTTGAGCCCGGCGCGATCCAGAAGCTGCTTGGCCTTGGCGATGTCTTGCGGGTAGCCCGGCAAGTCCTTGGCGTAGCTCCAGGTATTTGGGGGGAAGGGGCCATTGGCGGCTTCGGCGGTGCCTTCGAATACGGCCTTGAGGTAGCTGGCCTTGTCGAAGGCCAGGTTGATTGCCTGGCGAACTTCGGGCTTGTCCAACGGCGGGTGTTGACTGTTGATGGCGACAAATGCGGTCATGAAGGCTGCGGTTTTCTCGACCTTCAGGTCGGCGTCTTTCTGGGCCGCATCAATATCCAGCGGCTTGGGCGACAGGGCGATCTGGCACTCGTCACGGCGCAATCGCTGCAGGCGCACGTTGGCGTCCGGGGTGATCGCAAAGATCAGGTTATCCACCGCTGGCTTGCCGGCGAAGTAGTCCGGGTTGGCCTTGTAGCGAATCGTCGCGTCTTTCTGGAAACGCCCGAAAATGAACGGCCCGGTGCCGATAGGCTGGCTGTTGAGCTTCTCTGGCGTGCCGGCCTTGAGCAGTTTGTCGGCGTATTCGGCCGGGTAGATCGAGGCAAAGCCCATGCTCAATGCGGCGAGGAAGGTCGAATCGGCGTGGTCCAGGGTAAAACGCACGGTCAACGGGTCCAGGGCGTCGATCTTCTTGATCAGCGTGGGCAACTGCAGGGACTGGGCGTGAGGGAAACCGCTCTGGGCGATTTTGTGCCACGGGTTGGCCGGGTCAAGCATGCGCTCGAAACTGAAGCGCACGTCTTCGGCGCTCAGGCTGCGGCTTGGGGTGAAGTAGTCGGTGCGATGGAATTTAACGTCCGGGTGCAGCTTGAAGGTGTAGGTGAGGCCGTCCGGCGATACTTCCCAGCTGTCTGCCAGACTCGGGACCAGCTTGCCGCTGGTGGCGTCGAAGTCCACCAGGCGGTTCATCAATACATCTGCCGAGGCGTTGGTGGTGGTCAGCGAGTTGTATTGCACCACGTCGAAGCCTTCGGGGCTGGCTTCGGTACAGACGCTCAAGGTGGTCGCCGCCTGGGCGTGTGCAGCAATAAAAAGAGGGGCTAGCAATAGCGGTAGGGCAGCGAGGCGCATATTCGGTTTCCTTTGCAGATCGAAGGCCCATCTGCGAGTGCAGTCTGGAAAAGTCCTACCGTAGTGGGCTGATTGACAAATGACTAGCCCATTTTTGCCTGTGCTTTTGCCTCAAATACTGTTTTGATGGCGCCTCAGGTCGTTTTGCCGAGCACTTTGCAGTGCGCGCGGGCGCTGTAAATCATTCTGTGCGACGAGCGGTTAGCTTCTATAGCGGCCCACCCTGGCAACGGTTCAGGCGTCCATGGCCTGGATTTACGCGTGTAAAAACACACGGCCTGTTGTTGCACTGGGGTCTTTCTGGTATAAAGCAGCGCTCTTTTCTAGGGGCCCGGTTCCTTCGCTAGTAGGTGTAGCCGGTAAGACCCTAAAGAAACGCGGCGCCTGGCGCCAAATGACTGAGAGATTAAGCGGCCAACCCATGCCGGGTTGGGCATGTGGTTTTAGAGGGCTGAGGCATGTCGAGAGTCTGTCAAGTTACCGGTAAGGGTCCGGTGACTGGGAATAACATTTCCCACGCAAACAACAAAACCCGTCGTCGTTTCCTGCCAAACCTGCAGCATCACCGCTTCTGGGTTGAAGAAGAGAAACGTTTTGTTCGTCTGCGCGTATCTGCCAAAGGCATGCGTATCATCGACAAGCGTGGCATCACTGTCGTGCTGGCCGAACTGCGCCGCGACGGCAAAATCTAAGGAGCTATATCATGCGTGAATTGATTCGAATGATCTCTAGCGCCGGTACTGGTCACTTCTACACTACCGACAAGAACAAGCGTACTACCCCGGACAAGCTCGAAAAGAAAATGTTCGACCCGCGCGTTCGCAAGCACGTGATCTACAAAGAAGGCAAAATCAAGTAATTGGTTTTCTTCCTTGTGAAAAAAAGCCCGTATCTCACGATGCGGGCTTTTTTTTGTGCTGAAAAACTGATCAGGCCTTTTCTTCGAACACCACGTAGATCTTGCGGCAGGGCTCCAGCACTTCCCAGGTGCCGTTGAAGCCGGCCGGAATGACGAAGCGATCACCGGCGCGCAAGGTCTTGGCGTTGCCGTCGGCGTCGCGCAATACAGAGACGCCCTGCACGATCTCGCAGTACTCATGCTCGCTGTAGTTGACCTTCCACTGCCCGACTTCACCTTCCCAGACCCCGGCGCTCATCTGGCCGCACGGACTGTTGTAGTGGTTGTAGACGGTTTGCTCGGGGTCGCCCTTGAGGATTTTCTCCGCAGCCGGACGGTAGCGGTCAGGCTCGGTCCGAGCCTGGCTGAAGTCGACGATATTCTGGATGTTCATGGGTGTGTCCCGTCTGGCCTGCGGTTGGAGAGCCCAAAGTCTATGTTTATTAAAATGAACATCGCAAGGGCGTTTGCAGGCGTTATGTCAAATATATTGAAACATTCATCGCCGCTGGTTTAGGGTGGCAGCTGCCTTGAGCCGAACAGCTGGCTGGCCGGGCAAGAATTCTTCGAAGGTGCCTGGGTACATCGCCCGGCCCTTGTATTCAATAAGAGGAGGACACTCGCATGACCACCCTGACCCGTGCCGACTGGGAACAACGCGCCAAGGATCTGAAGATCGAAGGCCGCGCCTACATCAATGGCGAATACACCGCCGCCGTTTCTGGCGACACGTTCGAATGTTTGAGCCCGGTGGATGGCCGCCTGCTGGCAACCGTTGCCAGCTGTGACGTTGCCGACGCCCAGCGCGCGGTTGAAAACGCCCGCGCCACCTTCAATTCCGGTGCCTGGTCGCGCCTGGCACCGGCCAAGCGCAAAGCCACCATGATCCGTTTCGCCGGCTTGCTCAAGGCCAACGCCGAAGAGCTGGCACTGCTTGAAACCCTGGACATGGGCAAGCCCATCAGCGACTCCCTGTACATCGACGTCCCAGGCGCGGCGCAAGCCCTGAGCTGGAGCGGCGAGGCCATCGACAAGATCTACGACGAAGTCGCCGCCACCCCCCATGACCAACTGGGCCTGGTGACCCGTGAGCCCGTCGGTGTTGTCGCGGCCATCGTGCCGTGGAACTTCCCGCTGATGATGGCCTGCTGGAAACTCGGGCCGGCGCTGTCCACCGGTAACTCGGTGATCCTCAAGCCGTCTGAAAAGTCGCCACTGACAGCCATCCGCATCGCTGCGCTGGCGGTTGAAGCCGGTATCCCCAAAGGCGTGTTCAACGTGCTGCCGGGTTATGGCCACACCGTGGGTAACGCCCTGGCGCTGCACATGGACGTCGACACCCTGGTGTTCACCGGTTCGACCAAGATCGCCAAGCAACTGCTGATTCGCTCCGGTGAGTCGAACATGAAGCGCGTCTGGCTGGAAGCCGGCGGCAAGAGCCCGAACATCGTGTTCGCCGATGCCCCGGACCTGCAAGCCGCTGCCGAATCCGCCGCTGGCGCCATCGCCTTCAACCAGGGCGAAGTGTGCACCGCCGGTTCGCGCCTGCTGGTAGAGCGCTCCATCAAGGATAAATTCCTGCCGCTGGTGATCGAGGCCCTCAAGGCCTGGAAGCCGGGCAACCCGCTGGACCCGGCCACCACGGTCGGCGCGCTGGTGGACACCCAGCAGATGAACACCGTGCTGTCGTACATCGAAGCCGGGCATGCTGATGGCGCCAAGCTGGTGGCCGGTGGCAAGCGCACGCTGCAGGAAAGTGGCGGCACCTATGTCGAGCCAACGATTTTCGACGGCGTGACCAACGCCATGAAGATCGCCCAGGAAGAAATTTTCGGCCCGGTACTGTCGGTAATTGCCTTCGACAGCGTGGAAGAAGCCATTGCGATCGCCAACGACACCCAATACGGCCTGGCCGCTGCGGTGTGGACGTCGAACATCTCCAAGGCACACCTCACCGCCAAGGCACTGCGTGCCGGCAGCGTGTGGGTCAACCAGTACGATGGTGGCGACATGACCGCACCGTTTGGTGGTTTCAAGCAGTCGGGTAACGGCCGCGACAAGTCGCTGCACGCGTTCGACAAGTACACCGAGCTGAAGGCGACCTGGATCAAGCTGTAAGCTTCCAGAAACACCGCTGTAAAAAATGTGGGAGCGGGCTTGCTCGCGAAAGCGGTATCACAGTCGCTGATGTATTGACTGGTACACCGCATTCGCGAGCAAGCTCGCTCCCACTTTGTTTTGTGTGATCTACAAATAGTTCACAGGAGCGTGGAAATGCGTTGGGCGACCTATTTCGCCGTGTTGGCGTCGGTCTTGAGCGTGGGCCTGGCCTTGGGCGTGAGCATGCCGCTGGTGTCCTTGCGCCTGGAAAGCTGGGGCTATGGCAGCTTCGCCATCGGCGTCATGGCCGCGATGCCGGCCTTCGGTGTGCTGCTGGGTGCCAAAATCTCCAGCGGCCTGGCCTCGCGCCTGGGCACGGCGAACCTGATGCGCCTGTGCCTGTGGGGCGGGGCAATTTCCATCGGTTTGCTGGCGGTATTGCCCAGCTACCCGGTATGGCTGGTGCTGCGGTTGATGATCGGGGTGATCCTGACCATCGTGTTTATCCTCGGCGAAAGCTGGATCAACCAACTGGTGATAGAGCGCTGGCGCGGCCGCCTGGTGGCGCTGTATGGCTGCAGCTATGCCTTGAGCCAGCTGTCGGGCCCGTTGCTGCTGGGCGCGCTGGGTACCGATAACGACATTGGCTTCTGGGTGGGCGTCGGCCTGCTGACCTTCTCGCCGATCCTGCTGCTGGGCCGTTCCGGTGCACCCACCGCCGAGTCCTTCAGTGTGACCTTCGGCGACTTGCTGCGCTTCTGCCGGGGCGTGCCGGCGATTGCCTGGGCTGTGGCGCTATTCGCCGCGTTCGAGGCGATGATTCTTACGCTGTTGCCGGTGTATTGCCTGCAACAGGGCTTCACCGCCGAGATTGCCTTGGCGATGGTCAGTACGGTTGTCGTCGGTGATGCGTTGCTGCAACTGCCGATTGGCGCACTGGCCGACTACCTGCCTCGGCGCACGCTGTTTCTCGGCTGCGCGTTGATGCTGCTGGCGTCGAGCCTGGCGATTCCGCTGTTGCTGGATACGTTGCTGATCTGGCCGGTGTGGGTGCTGTTTGGCGCCAGCGCCGGCGGTTTGTTCACCTTGTCGCTGATCCTGATTGGCGAGCGCTACCGCGACGACGCGCTGGTGCGCGCCAATGCGCACATCGCGCAGCTGTGGGGCATTGGCTGCCTGATCGGGCCGCTGGTGGCCGGTGCGGGCAGCCAGTGGATCAGCGGGCATGCGTTGCCGTTGTTGATGGCGGCGGGGGCATTGGGGCTGGTGATCCTGTTGCTGCGCCAAGGTGCATTCGGCGCCGCACAACCCGCCTGAACTTGAAATGCGATCACCTGTGGGAGCCGGGCTTGCCCGCGATGGCGGAGTGTCAGCACCGGATACGTAAACTGACACTCCGCCATCGCAGGCAAGCCAGCTCCCACAGGTCCCGTCGCTGTTCTTAAAGCATGCGTTCCAGCCCGACGGAGGTGGCAAACCAGGCATTGAACCGGCGCCACCAACTGCCGGGTTCGCGGGTCAGGGTGTGTAGCTGGCCGTTGTCTTCGGTCACCCATACCACCTGGCCATCCTGCAGTTTTGCCTGATAGCTCAACGGCGGCGCCATGCCTTCCAGCGCCAGGTTGCGCACGTGTTCCGCCAGCTCGGGGCTGTCCACCAGCACCCCGACTTCGGTGTTCCACAGCACCGAGCGCGGGTCGAAGTTGAATGAGCCGATGAAGGATTTCTGCCGGTCAAAGATGATCGCCTTGCTGTGCAGGCTGGAGTCCGAGCCGTGGAAGGTGCCTTTGCGGAACAGATGAGGACCGCTGCCGCCACCGTCTCCCGGTTGGCGGCGCAATTCGTACAGTTTTACCCCGTGCTCCAGCAGCGCCTTGCGATAAGGCGCATAACCTCCATGCACCGCAGGCACGTCGGTGGCTTCCAGGGAGTTGGTCAAAAGGCTCACCGATACCCCGGCGTCTGCGCGTCCCGTCAGGTACACCAAGCCAGGCTGCCCCGGTACAAAGTAAGCTGAAATCATCATCAGCTCATGGCTGACACCTTCCAGCTCGGGCGCCAGCTGTGTGGTCAACAGCAGCCGGGGATCCGGATCGGCCTTGGCCAGCACCTTGCTCGGTGCATCCCACAGCGCTTGGTTCCAGGCCCAGATCAGCTCGCCGCGCCAGATGTCCATGCGCGGCTGCGTCTTGTAGGTGCGCAGGCGGTTGTACAGCGCATGGTTTTGCTGGCGCGACTCGGCAAGGGAGTCTTCCAGGCGCACGCGGGCGCTGGCCAAGTCGCCTTTGGAGGCGTCGCTGACGAAGTCGCCGATGGGCTTGCTCAGGGCACTGTTCCAGTACTGGTCGAAACTGTGGCCCAGTTGCTCGGCCACCGGACCCACGCTGAGCATGTCGATATCGGTGAAGTTGAGGTTGGGTTCGGCGTCGAAATACTCATCCCCCAGGTTGCGCCCGCCGACGATGGCCACGCTGTTGTCCGCCAGCCACAGCTTGTTGTGCATGCGCCGATGTTGCAGCGACAGGTCGAACAGCCGCGCCATGGCCCTTGTTACGCCGGTGCTGCGCCCCAGGTGCAGCGGGTTGAACAGGCGAATCTGGATCTGCGGGTGGGCGGCGAGGGTGGCGATGATCTGGTCCAGGCCGTCGCTGGTGGTGTCGTCCAGCAGGATGCGCACGCGCACGCCACGGTCGGCGGCCTTGAGCAGTTCATCCACGAGCATGCGGGTGCTGATGCCGTCGTGGACGATGTAGTACTGCAAGTCGAGGCTGGTCTGGGCGTTGCGGATCAGTTCGGCGCGGGCCATGAAGGCTTCGCTGCTGTTGGGCAGCAGGCGGAACCCGGAGCGGCCTTTGTACGGCGCGGCCTGGGCCTGGATCGAGCGGCCGAATGACGACTCACTGGCGGGCAGCGCCTCGCTGGGCGTGCGCGGCGGGTCGAGGGTGGCGCAGCCGCCCAAGGCCAGGATGCCCAGCAGGAAAAACGGTAATAGCCGTTGGGTCATCAATGACATGGGTTCCGGATCAGGGCGGTTGTCGGCATATGACGGCTATTTCCCGCAAAAGGTCAGTCCACCTCTTCGGCCAGCAACCTGATGGCGGTTGCGCCGACCTTGCGCACAGCCTCTTCAATCTGCGGCGTTGGTTTGGCAGCGTAGTTCATGCGCAGGCAGTTCCTGTACTTGCCGGAGGCAGAAAAGATACTTCCCACAGCAATCTGTACACCTTCATCCACCAGCAGCCGGTTGAGCTTCAGGGTATCGAAGCCTTCCGGCAGCTCCACCCACAACATGAAGCTGCCCTGTGGCCGGCTGGCGCGTGTGCCCGCCGGGAAGTAACGGCTCACCCACTCGAGCATCAGGTCGCGATTACGCTGGTATTGGGTACGCATCCGCCGCAAATGTGGTTCGAAGTGCCCGCTTTTCAGGAACTCTGCAATTGCGATCTGCGGCTGGGTAGCAGTGGAGCCGGTGCTGATGTAATTCATGTGCAGCACGCGCTCCAGGTAACGACCGGGTGCTACCCATCCGATCCGCAGGCCGGGCGCCAGGGTTTTCGAAAAGGAACTGCACAGTACGACGCGGCCATCTTCGTCGAAGGATTTTATGGTGCGTGGGCGCGGGTAGCTGTAGGCCAGTTCGCCATACACATCATCCTCGATGACCGCCACGTCGAAGCGCTGGGCCAGGTTCAGCAGTGCGCGCTTGCGCGACTCCGGCATGATGTAGCCCAGTGGGTTGTTGCAGTTGGGGGTCAACTGTATGACTTTGATCGGCCATTGTTCCAGTGCCAGTTCCAGCGCTTCCAGGCTGATACCGGTGAGTGGGTCGGTGGGGATTTCCAGGGCTTTCATGCCCAGGCCCTTCAGGGTTTGCATGGCGCCGTGGAAGCTTGGCGAGTCGACGGCAACGATATCGCCCGGCTCGCAGATAGCGTGGATGCTGGCCGACAGCGCTTCGTGGCAGCCGGTGGTGATCACCAGGTCCTGGGGCGTCAGTTGGCAGCCTGAATCGAGCATCAGGCGGGCGATCTGTTCACGCAGCTCCAGGTTGCCGTGGATGGTGTCGTAATACAGCCCCGGCATGTCCTGGCGCCGGCTGATCCGGGCGAGGCTGCGCAGCAGGGGTTTCATGGTGGGCGACAATACATCCGGCATGCCACGGCCCAACTGTATGGCGTCTTTGCGTGGCACCGCACGGATCAATTCCAGTACTTGGTCCCACTGCGAAATTTCCACCGGGCGCTGGGCCGGGCGGCTGACAGCAGGCAGGGCCGGCAAGTCCCGGCCCACCGGCACAAAATAACCGGATTTGGGTTTTGGCATCGCCAGTCCGTTGTCTTCCAGCATGCGATAGGCCTGTTGCACGGTGCTCAGGCTGACGCCGTGCTCCACGCTCAAGGCCCGTACTGACGGCAACCGATCCCCCGGGCGATAGAAGCCCTGCTCGATGCGCGTGCCCAACAGTTCGGCGAGATTGACGTATAGCGTCATGGTGATGCTTCCCGGTTACCAGTACAGATAGCCTGAAAATACAGGATTCAGCGGTAGATAGGCACTATCTGTATGGATTTAATGCCGGGTGGCTGAATCTGTCATGGTTTTGCTCGCTGGCTCATCCTTATCTATTCGCGATCTGTCAGATTAGGTGCCGAGAGTCGACGTGGACGATCGCTCGCTCCTCGATTTAGCCGATCGTTACGTAGCAAGGTCTCCA